>NZ_JBQENT010000018.1:0-85642 GCF_052044855.1 Metabacillus sp. 22489 | reverse complement strand
GTCAACTAATTCATTTATTTGACGAAGCATATTATCCTTAGGGACAACGATATCGTAAATACCAGAATATGGACTGAGGTTTAGAGATTGTTGATTGGAGATCATGCGAACACCACCTAAGAGTTTATATATCTATTATAAATGAAAAGAGCGAAGGCTTCCTCATAATATCGAGGAAGCCTTCGCTTTATTAAAGATATAGAGACTTTTTCAGTGGCCTCACTTTTAGCTCCAGTCTTTTTGTTAACTATTTAAATATCTCCAAAAGGTTCCATGCTTTGCTTGGACTTTTTCTACTGTTTGGGAAAGGACTAATTTCTTTAATTCCTTTTCAACTTCACATGTCGTCATATTATAGACAGCAGCAATTTCCGCAGTTGCAACAAATTGGTAGTGTCTTAAAAATATTTCTAATGGAGGTGTATGGGAAGGCTTTATTTTACTCCCAATCATCTCAAATAAAACTTGGACGTATAAATCATATGAATAAAGACCAGTAATTTTTAAACCTTCCTCTTCAACATTTTCACTAAAAAATGCGAGAGTCGGTATTTCATGAACATCCATTTCAGAAGTGATTTTTAAATCACATTGGAGCGCTTTTGCAGCAGCTTGTGAATGAAGGTCGATTTTAAACTCCTCAACATCGAGTCCGACTTTCTCAGCAATTTCAATTAACATAGATTCTTCAGAAACATTTTGACTTTCAATAAATAAATATTCCTGTAGTTTCCGTAAAAAGCGAAGGCCTGCTTTTCTCCCTTGTAGCTCTGCGGCTTTTATTGCTAAAGATGCCGTATAAGGTGTTGATAATGGATTTTCTAACCAAATCTTTCCGTCACAAGACATCCCTGTTCGATTTGCGGTCTTCTCCCATGCCTTTGCTAGCTTATCAGGTCTTTTTCTCTTTGTAATATTTAATGTTGCAAGACGTCCACTAATAATATGTCTAAGTGTAAAAAAGCGACCATATTCAATTTGCAGCTTTTTTATAATAGGCTCGAGTGCCCAACAGTCAGGACATAATGGATCAACAAACATATAAATTTCTAGCGGCTTATCAGGATGTCCATTACAATGTGAGAAAAAGAGAGAAGCATCCTTCATCTCACACTTGTTATTCATTGCTATATACCTCTTTCTGCTCATTATCTTCCTTAGTATTCACCATATGGTGTGCAGTAAGCTGAAGCCGATGAAGGAGAAAATCCTTTATGTCACCTGTTAATCCAACATCATTCATTGCCTCTTTCATACATTGAATCCATGCATTAGCCCTTGCAGGCGTAATCGGAAACGGAAGATGTCTTGCTCTTAACATCGGATGACCGTGCTCCTCTGTATAGAGCTGAGGGCCGCCTAAATATTGTGTTAAAAATTGTTTTTGCTTTCTAGCAGTTTCAGTTAAGTCATCTGGAAAAATGGGAGAAAGCATTGGATGTTTTTGTACTTTCCCATAAAAGGAATCAACAAGGTGTGAGAGCATTTCTTCACCTATCACTTCATACGGTGTTAGTTTTTGGTCAGTCATGTTGATAGCTCCTTTAAATTTGCTAAATCATTCATTCAAACAGAATTTCCTGATGTTTATCATTTATTGTTATTAAAATATGACGACTATGTTTACATTAATAGTGTAGTGACAACAATCATATAACTAATTCTTTAACAATATTATATACATTTTAACAAGCGTTTCTATATATCTCAAACAAATCGCTCGAAGCATGCAATATTATGTTCTAAAAACTATGGAATAAATAGCGTTTTGAAGGGATAGAAGGATTTTTGATGTTAGTATTTACCTATAAAATAAGGATAAATCGTTTTACGGAATTTTTGCTCCAAACAACAATGCCCTACATAATAAAAAAGTAGCCAATCAATAATCGGCTACGCTAGGTATGACTCTGTTATTTTCTTAACATAGTTTTGTGTTTCTTTAAACGGAGGAATTCCGCCATATTTATCTACATTACCTGGTCCTGCATTGTAGGCAGCAAGGGCAAGTGAGACGTCACCATTATATTTTGTGAGCATCTTCTTTAAATATTTGGTACCACCTTCAATGTTTTGGGCAGCATCAAACGGATTTTCGACACCTAGTGAACGAGCTGTTGCTGGCATTAATTGCATAAGTCCCATTGCTCCAGCATAGCTTTTTGCTGCTGGGTTAAAACCTGACTCTTGCTTAACTACCGCATGAATGAGCTTTTCATCAATCCCATATTTTTCCGCAGCTTGTTTAATCATGTCATCGATATCACCAGAGATGCTTGTTGGATTAGATACTTCAGTAGATGAAGTTGAATTGATATTTGTTAATGGAGTCTTTGTTTCTAACATAGTTGTTAACTCTTTTACGCTAATAGCTGGTTGCTCAGTTGCCTCGGTGTTTATTGAAGCTGAATTTAATAATGAGTTTAAAAGTTCTTGGAAATCTGATTCAAATGAAGAATCGCTATTAGTAGTGATACCATTGCTATCTAAATTTCGAAGAGCTTGGAGCTCAAGTAGTGTTTTATAGTATTGAGTTTTGATATCCAACCTCATTACCTCGCTTCTTTATATTTTTGCTCATAAAAACGACGAATTTTATTTTTAGTTTGGCGGACCGGAATAGAATATTCATTTAATAATTGAAGAAATGCTGCTTTTCCCTTTTCTTCATCTTGAACTTCATATTCTAATTCATAATCCTCTATATTTAAATATCGGCTATGATCCAAAACTATTAAGCCATTTTTATAATTTTTTTCGGCACGACTTGTCGTTAACGAACCGAAATAGGTAATGGTTTGTACAGCAACTTCTAATTTTTGAAGTTGTGCAACGACGGGACCTTCAGGCAGATTGCCAGATGTAATTATTGTTTGTGCCTCGTCATTTGTAAGAGCTTGATGTGTTTCTAATAATCCGATTTTTGCAGGCTCCTTTAACGTGAGGACAAACTGATTTTTCTTTTTGCGAATTCTAAGTGCAGCACCAAGCTCCTTAAGAGAAAACTGTGGAGTATCAAAATAATGATTTTCTTGTAGGATAAAATCATCCTCATCTATTTGAAATACTTTTTTTAGCTGGTTAAATTCGTCTTTAGTAAGTAGGTTTTTGAATTCTATTTCGATTTCTTGTGACATCTGATAGATTCCTTTCATCGATACGCATTATTAGCGAAAGTTAAATTCTTCACATAGCTCTATTATCGCTTGCATCTTGTTATTTCGCAATGTTATCATGTCAATTTTAATATGGTAAAATAATCAATGACGTGTAACGGAAGGAGATTTTTATGAACAAAAGAATTGATGTAAAAGAAGCAGTACTTGAAGCTAATCGTTTAATCTTACATACAGAGGATTCGTTATCTGAAATAAAAGGCAGCATGAATGCGAAAGGGCAAATGTTAGTCGATTCTGATCAATTAGCGTTTATTTATTTACTAGAAACAGACGAAGATTTTATCTATGCTGGATTACCGCATACGATATGGTCTAAATTAAAGGAAGCTTTAGATAAGAGCTTGCCAGTGTTATTAAAAATTAACGATAGTGAAGTAGAGCTAGTTCAGATAATTGATGAATTACGATATTTAATCGATAATATTAAAGGTAATGCTAATTACGGAGAAGAAATGGAAACAAAAGTGACGGAGGTATTTTCTTAAGAAAAGACTCTTTATTAAACTATTGTTGTTTTTAAGCATAACTTTGTAATAGTTGATAGGAGCGGAAGTGTGAGGCTTCTATGGGATGTGTGATAGGTGGTGCCACGCAGGTGTTAACCTTGAGTAGGCTCACCATCCACCCGTGGAATGCAGCATTGTACGAGAAAACCAACCTAGAAAGCAGCAACAAAGTTTACAAAAGCAGCCTTAGAAAAAGAAACAAGGTAATTTCGATTTGGCGGTGGCAGTCAGAGGGGGATTTTGTATGAAGCATGAACAATGGAAATTATTCTTGGCTCCTTATCATCAAGCAGTAGAGGAGTTAAAGGTAAAATTACGGGGAATTAGAGCACAATATGAATTACATCATACACACTCTCCAATTGAGTTTGTTACAGGGCGTGTAAAGCCTGTTGCAAGTATATTGGATAAAGCGAAACGAAAAGGCATTCCTTTAGATAAAATAGAAGAGGGTTTACAAGATATAGCTGGTATACGGATGATGTGTCAGTTTGTCGATGATATTAAAGCAGTTGTCGATATGTTGAAAAGCAGAACAGACCTTGAAGTCGTTGAAGAGCGTGATTATATAACTAGTAAAAAGGAAAGTGGCTATCGTTCTTATCATGTTGTAGTTAAATATCCTTTACAAACGGTAAATGGGGAGAAAAAAATTTTAGTCGAAATTCAAATCAGAACACTTTCTATGAATTTTTGGGCAACTATTGAGCATTCATTGAATTATAAATATAGCGGGAATATTCCTGAGGAAATCAAAGTACGTTTAAAACGTGCGGCTGAAGCAGCTTATTCATTAGACGAGGAAATGTCACAGATTAAAGGTGAAGTGCAAGAAGCACAAGTAATCTTCTCAAGGAAAACGGAATAAAAGCTTTTTCGTATAACCATTAATGCTTGAAAATTTTAAAAAATTCAACTAGCGGACGGACCGTAGAATGCCAGCATTCCGTTTGCCAAAATACATTATTTTCGGAAAATTAATGAAAAAAATTGTTCGAATAGCATTGCCATGGTAGATTAGAATCGGGTATCGTTGCTTTGTTATAGTAGTTGATTATGAAAAGAAATTGGTGAAAGGGAGTTAATATAAATGAAGTTTGCAATTTCATCTAAAGGTGATACAGTTTCAAACTCAATTATGCAAAAAATGAGGACATATTTGTTAGATTTTCAGTTAGAATATGATGAAGATCAACCTGATATTGTCATTTCTGTTGGTGGAGATGGAACTCTTTTATATGCCTTTCATCGTTATCGAAGTAGACTTGATAAAACGGCATTTATCGGTGTCCATACTGGCCATCTTGGCTTTTATGCTGATTGGGTACCAGACGAAATCGAAAAGCTAGTTATTGCGATTGCAAAAACTCCCTATCAGGTAGTAGAATATCCAGTCCTTGAGGTCATAATTAATCATAATGATGGTAGTCGTGAGGCAAGATATTTAGCATTAAATGAATGTACGGTTAAGAGCATAGAAGGCACTTTAGTTATGAATGTTGAAATTAAAGGTCAAACCTTTGAAACGTTCCGTGGAGATGGACTATGTATTTCAACTCCATCAGGAAGTACAGCCTATAATAAGGCATTAGGTGGTGCGATCCTTCATCCGTCGATTAGAGCGATTCAGTTAGCTGAGATGGCCTCAATTAACAATCGAGTGTTTCGGACAATAGGTTCACCGCTTATCTTGCCTGAGCACCATACATGTATGTTAAAGCCAGTTAACGATGTTGATTTTCAAATTACAATTGATCATTTAACATTATTACATAAAGATGTGAAATCAATCCAATGCCGTGTTGCAAGTGAAAATATCCGTTTTGCTCGATTTAAGCCATTTCCATTTTGGAAAAGAGTGCGTGATTCATTTGTCGGTGATGTCGGTAGGAAGGAATAACCTTGTTATTTTGTTAAAGTAATTGAAGTTAATTATAATTCAAGATGTTTATAGGGGTTTAATTGTATGAAGCCATTTCAGTTACAGTGGGTCATTAACAGCGAAGATGCAGGGAAATCGATAAAGGATTTTGTCAGAGAAAAGAAAATATCAAAACGTGCTTTAACTGATATTAAATTTAATGGTGGAGCTATTAAAGTGAATTCAGAAAATGTAACAGTGCGCCACGTTTTGCGAGCAAGCGATCTTTTGACCGTAATTTTTCCTATTGAAGAAAAGGGCACAAGCCTAAAAGCGGAAAATGACGTACCGTTCGATATTGTATATGAGGATGAGCATTGTATAGTAATTGATAAGCCGCCATTTATCCCTTCGATTCCCTCTCGTGAGCATGTAAGTGGAACGTTAGCAAATGGTTTGATGCAATATTATGAGACACATCAAATCCATTCGACAATCCATATTGTTAATCGCCTAGATAAGGATACATCGGGGTTAATGCTTGTTGCAAAACATCGCTTTGCCCATTCGTTGTTTTCAGAGCAGCAAAGAAATAAGGAGATCAAGCGCACTTATTTTGCAATTGTGCACGGTGTTCTTAAGGAGACAGCTGGAACGATTTCAAGGCGAATTGGTCGAAAGGATGATAGCATCATCGAAAGGGAAGTAAGAGAAGATGGTCAAGAGGCAATCACACATTATCAAGTTCTGAATACCTTTCATAACAAGACATGTATTGAATTAGTGTTAGACACTGGAAGAACGCATCAAATTCGTGTCCATCTTTCATCTATTGGTCATCCTCTTTGCGGTGATACATTATATGGGGGGAGTCAGGAGCAGATTAACCGCCAAGCATTACATAGTGTAAAGCTTTCCTTTTGGCATCCAATCTTAGAAAAAGAAATGGAGTTTATTTCTGAGATCCCTGAAGATATGAAAAAACTTATGACAGAATGATTGTAAGATGAGTAGTTCAATTTTGGAGTAATAAGGTTATTCCTATATTGAACTACTTTTTTACATGGACGAAATTAAGGAGGTCGGTTTTTAAATGGCTTGTAAGAGTCGTTTCTAACCAAATGCAAATTGTGGTGGGATATATGTATTTGTAGGGTTCGTTTGAAGTTATACATACTAAGTATGAAAGATCCATTTTTATAATGGCTGGACCTACACCTGGTAGTTTTTTCGGGATTATCTTCTAAATCTTTCTTCATCAAACGGAATGGTTGAGGGAACAGAAACGATTTCATCCTCAGGATAGCGATAGGCTGTAAGCTTATTCCCAAAAACAGCACCTGTATCAATATTAATTGTCTGCTTCGTACGTTTTGCCTCTAACACGGGTGTATGCCCATAAACAATAAATGGCTTACCTTGATAGTGCAATGCCCAATCCCTGCGTTCAGGAGTACCATCTGGATTTTTCTTGCCGGTGATATCACCGTATAATACAAAGGTTTTGATAGCATTGCTTGTCTTACCGATATAGTCCTCACGAATTCCCGCATGTGCTACGATTAACTTCCCATCATCGAGAACTTGATATAAAGGAGCTGATTCGTATATCCAGATAAACTTTTGTTTAATCTCCATTTGTTGTGAATGTGAAAGAGCATCATACTCAGCAACTGTTGTCTCTAACCCATGAGAAATTTGCACTTTATTGCCTAGAAAAAAACGATAAAGCTTATTGCAATGATTTCCTGGAGAATAAAACGCCTGTTTCTCCTTCAACAATCGATACACAACGTCAATCACTCGAATCGAATAAGGGCCACGATCCGTTAAATCCCCAACAAAAGACAGCTTCCGATTGCTCGGATGAATTGGAACTCCCGAAGACCAATCATACCCAAGCACCCTAGTCAACTCCTCAAACTCCTCAAAACACCCATGAACATCCCCAATAACATCAACCTTCACAACATCCACCTCCTAATGGGGGACAGTCCCCAAAAATATATAAAATCACCACTAACTAAATCAAAATGTAAAAATTAAAACAAATTGGGGACAGTCCCTCGCTAGCATTTTTGTAGCCTCATGTTCTAAAAAGGGGATTAATCAAGAAAATTGGGGACAGTCCCCAATAAATAGTCCCCAATAAATTGACTCCAATAATTGACCCCAATAAAAAAGGTACCCATTCATAGGGTACCTTTATTTCAGTCAAACATGTATTTTCTTGTGCGGGATCGGACGTTTAGGATGATGCCGATTGCGACCATGTAGGTGGCGAGTGAGCTTCCGCCATAGCTTATGAATGGTAAAGGAAGTCCTGTTATTGGCAGTAATCCAATCGTCATTCCAATATTTTGAAAGACTTGGAAGGTAATCATTCCGATAATGCCTGTACATAAATAGCTTCCAAATGGGTCATTGCTTTCAAGTGAAATATGAATCATACGATAAATTAGTAAAAAGAAGAGTGAGATAACAATACTTCCGCCAATAAAACCAAATTGCTCTGAAATAATGGCAAAGATGAAATCAGTATGGGCTTCAGGTAAATAAACCTCTAGATTTTGATACCCTTTCCCATGTAATTCCCCAGAACCGATTGCTAATAGAGATTTAACGAGCTGGAAGCCCTGCTCACCAGAGTATTCATATGGATTTAACCATCCATAAAAGCGATCTAATTGATATTCTTCACCGCGTAAAACGTACTTAAGGAAGAAATCAGGAAATTTAATAAATGTAAAGATGAACGCTCCAGCAATTATAAGAACAGAGGAAACAGCTGTTAAAATGATTCGCCATTGAATTCCCGATACTAATATTAGAGATGCAATCACGGCACAAAATACCATCGTCATCCCCATATCTGGCTGTCTAATTAACAAGAGAATTGGTGGTATTGCAGTTGCAAAAAGCTTCCCAATTAATAGAAAATCATCTGAAAGAGAACTAACTGGGTATTTCTCTCGATGCTCAGTAATAATTTTGCTCAAAACAATAATCAAGAATATTTTCATTAACTCTGATGGCTGGAAATTCCCAAGTGGTCCGAGTTGATACCAGCTTGTCGCACCTTTAATCGTTTGGACAATTGGTTCAGGTAAAATTTCTAATCCTAGAAGCAACAGCATACCAAAGCCGTATAAATACCAAGCTAATTGCTTAAATCGGTCAAAATCGATTAACATAGTTAGAACAACGGCTACCGACCCGATAATATACCACTGAATTTGCTTGACGGAAAAGTTAATCCCTTGAAGTGCTGAAGTAAGAGTCTCTTCAGCACTATTGATCGCAATCGTGCTAACTAAAGCTAATAAAAACATGATAAATATTAATGTATAATCAATTTGATGTTGGGGAGATTTTTGAGATGTCATAAGATGATCCCTTTCTAAACATTTAAGTTGAAATTAATCCTAGTGTCATTGTATCATTAACCATCTTAATGGTTTGTGAACGATTTGAAAAGATTCCTTTGTCGGATTCTTAATAGATTGTAAAATTTTTATGAAGGTTTAGGAAGAGAATTGAGTTTTTCTTACGATATCATATAGAATATTATAGTATTTATCCCGAATACCAGGTAGCTTAATCCCCTTATAAATGACGGGGTACATCCTAAAAATTCTTGCCATTGTGTGTAATGAATGGAAAGTTTAGAAAAATACAACAAAGTCTTCCTACAATACGAAGGAGCATTAAAACAGTAAGGGACTTTGACATGAAATCGTTATGGAAGATGATTACGCATAGTCCACCATACATCTAAGTTTCCTTCATGGTGATAAAATACTGCTGTGAATAAAAAAGTCACAACCATTATTGTAGCACATTTTACTAAATAGAGAGAGGGGGACTAAACATGTCAGATGAAAAAGAAAAAGTAGAATTAGAAGAGGAAGGATTACTTGCTTCTTTATCAAGTCACAATATGGATGAATTTCGCGAGGTCTTTTTAGAGCAACATCCTTATGATCAAGCGAAATTTTTTAGTAAATTAGAGGAAGAAGAACGATTTATCGTTTATAGCTACCTATCACCTGAAGAAATGGCTTCTGTTTTTGAAAACATTGAGGATGACGATGATAGGTACAAAATCTTTTTATCAGAAATGGATCCAACCTTTGCGGCACAAATGCTATCTCATATGTACGCTGATGATGCAGTAGACGTTTTGAATGAGCTTGACAAAGATCAGGCAGCGAGCTACTTAACAATCATGGATGATGATGCAGCTGAGGAGATTCGTGAACTTCTTCATTATGAGGAATATACGGCTGGTAGTATTATGACAACAGAATACATCGCCATCCACGCAAATCAAACTGTGCACTCTGCTATGCAAATTTTGAAAAATGAGGCACCAAATGCAGAGACAATCTATTATGTATTCGTTATTGATGAAGCAAAAAAACTTGTTGGGGTTATTTCGTTAAGAGACTTGATCATTAATGAACCAGATACAATGATTTCTGAAGTAATGAATGAACGTGTGTATTCAGTAAGTGTTGCTGAAGACCAAGAAGAAGTGGCGCGAAAAATGAAGGATTATAACTTTTTAGCGTTGCCTGTTGTAGACTTTAGAGGACATCTGCTCGGAATTATTACAGTAGATGATATTGTCGATGTCATTGATGAAGAAGCAAGTGATGACTATTCCAAGCTTGCGGGGATTGCAGATGTCGATTCAAATGACCGAGGTCCTTTCACAGCAGCTAAAAAAAGACTCCCTTGGTTGATTATTCTTTTATTTTTAGGAATGTTTACAGCGAGCTTAATTGGGAGATTTGAAGCGACATTAGACAAGGTCGCCATATTGGCTGTTTTTATTCCCCTTATTGCAGGTATGGCTGGAAATACAGGTACACAAGCCTTAGCGGTTGCAGTAAGAAGAATTGCTGTAGGGGATGCTGAGGAGCATAGCAGTATAAAATTGCTACTTAAAGAAGCAGGTACAGGCTTAATTACAGGTACAGTTTGTGGAATTGTCGTTACAATTGTAATTTTTGTATGGAAGGGCGAGCTTTTCTTAGGGATGCTTGTCGGTATTTCAATTTTAGCGACATTAACAGTTGCTACGATTGCTGGGGCGTTAATACCGCTCATTATGCATCGGCTTAAAGTTGACCCAGCTGTAGCTTCGGGGCCATTTATAACAACTATTAACGATATTATTAGTATTTTAATTTACTTTGGAATGGCGACATTATTTATGCAGTATTTAATTTAATGTTCTATTCGTACTAACTGATTGGAGGGATTTGATGCATGGTGCATCCGTAACATCACTAGTTATTGTTATTTTAGCAGCGTTTTTAACACCTATTATTCTACATCGTCTTAGGCTTAACTTTATGCCAGTCGTCGTCGCAGAAATTATTGTTGGATTAATTATTGGAAAAAGTGGCTTTGATGTCGTCTCTCAAGATATGTGGCTTGAAACCCTTTCGATGTTAGGCTTTATCTTTCTTATGTTTTTAAGTGGACTAGAGATTGATTTTTCAGCATTTGCTGGAGGAAAAAAGAAGGAAAAGCTTCCTTCAGGTAAAAATGCTCCCAATACGTTTCTAGTTTCTACGATTATATTTGTCGGGATTTTTATTCTATCATTAATCCTTTCATATCTATTTGTTTGGATTGGACTGATGGATAATGCCTTCCTTATGACATTAATTATTTCAACAATTTCCCTTGGTGTTGTTGTCCCAACATTAAAAGACGCTCAAATTATGAAATCAAACATCGGGCAAATCATTTTACTTGTTGCGGTTATCGCGGATTTAGTGACGATGGTGTTACTTGCGGTGTTTGCCTCAATATATGGCGATGGGGATACGAACACATGGTTATTACTCATATTATTTGGAGCAGGAGTCTTGCTTTATTTCCTAGGGAAAGCATTTCAAAACCGTTCCTTCATTGAAACTATGTCAAAAGGAACGATCCAAATTGGCACACGAGCTGTTTTTACTCTCATCATTGTATTAGTTGCAATTTCAGAGACAATAGGAGCTGAAAACATTTTAGGAGCCTTTTTGGCAGGTGTGCTTGTTTCATTGTTATCACCAAATAAAGAGATGGTGCAAAAACTTGATTCCTTTGGATATGGATTTCTTATTCCAATTTTCTTCGTAATGGTCGGTGTTGACTTAGATATCTGGGCATTGTTCCAGGATCCAAAAATCTTTATATTAATACCTTTACTATTTATCGGATTGTTAATATCAAAAATTGTTCCAGTATTTTTATTAAAGCGTTGGTATGATTTAAAAACAACACTTGCATCAGGCTTCTTATTAACTTCAACATTATCCCTTGTTATCGCTGCAGCTACAATCGGTGAAAGAATGGAAGTTATAACGTCAGAGATGTCAGGTGCACTAATTTTAGTTGCAGTTATCACAAGTATTGTTACACCAATTTTCTTTAAAAAGCTATTCCCGAAACATGTATCAGAGCGTCCGAAAATTAAAGTTGCCTTTATTGGAGCGAATCAATTATCCTTGCCTGTTACGAGGGAATTAAACCCAGAAATATATGAAACAACAGTCTTTCATATGAAACAAGAGAAACTGGACAAACAAATTTCCCATTCCTTGTTTGATATAAAAGAAATTAAAGATTTTGAAGTAAAAACGTTGATGGAAAATCAAGCATTTGATATTGATTTAATCGTAGTAACAACAGGAGATGAGCAACGAAACGCGGATATTGCGCTATTTGCAAAAGAGCAAAAGGTTGAACGAGTAATTGCGAGCGTTGCTTCACCTGAATTAGATACAAAGTTGAAGGAAAACGATATTGACGTCTTTTCTACATTGTTATCAACGAAAACAATGCTTCGTGCATTGATTGAAGCACCTGGGGTTATGCGGATTTTAACAAATCAAGAAACGATGCTTTATCAAATTAATTTAAAGAATTCTAAATATGATCACATTTTGCTTCGAAATTTTCCGTTTACAGGAGATATTATCTTTGTTCGGATTTTTAGAGGGAAGGATTCGATTGTTCCTCATGGGGATACGGATTTAAAGCTCGGAGATCGGTTAATTGTGACAGGATCACGAGAATATGTGAACGAGTTAAAACGTGAACTTGAGCTATGGTGATGATTTTTTTCTTGAAAGATATTCAACAAATGGTATGATAGAAATAAGCAAATGTTCAAACAATTTCTATCATTATAAATTGAATAGTTATGATACCGCTAGGGGTGCCCTAATGAAAGGGCTGAGATTAAAGTGTTTCTTTAAGACTCTTATAACCTGATCTGGTTTGTACCAGCGTAGGGAAGTGGACTTACGTATCGAGATCAAATATAGTATGTAAACCACTTTCCTACCTGGAAAGTGGTTTTTTGTATTTAGGAGATAGAAAACTAATACAACTATTACATTAAAGTAAGGTGAAGCAATTGGAGATCCATGTCATTACAGATGGCGTCCAAACAGTGAAGGAAATTATAAAAAAAATACTCATGATTCATGAGGAGGTTGACTTTTTACATATTCGTGAAAAAACGAAGTCGGCTTCTGAAGTGATGGAAATCGTTTCAGCACTGTTAGAAAACGGTGTAAGTAGGGATAAAATTATCGTTAATGACCGCCTTGATGTTGTTCAATTACAGCAGCTATCGAATATTCATTTGCCAGGAAATAGCTTTTCGATTCAAACAGTAAAGGAGTTTATGCCTTCATTAAAAATTGGGCGTTCCGTCCATTCATTGGAGGAAGCGATAGCTAGCGAAAAGGCCGGTGCGGATTATCTCATGTTCGGTCACCTGTTTGCAACGAAATCAAAAGCGAAGCTCCCTCCAAGAGGAGTAGAACTATTAGAAGATATCTGTAGGTCAGTTTCTATTCCTATTATTGCGATCGGAGGTATTGTTCCTGAAACAGTTTCTAAATTATCAAATATTAAGCTAGGCGGAATCGCGATCATGTCATATGTTATGGCAAGTGACAATCCGAGTTTCGCTTTACAGCAAATAAAAGAGAGTTTACTAGAGGTGGAAAAGAATGAACAAACACTTTGATGTAGGGATTATTGGGGGAGGGGTCATCGGTCAATCCATTGCTTATCAACTGGCAAAGGAAGGTGTATCTGTCGTTGTATTAGAAAGTCAAAAGATAGGAAGTGGAGCTACTAGTGCAGCAGCAGGAATGCTTGGGGCGAACTCCGAACTAGAAGCAAACGATGCCTTTTTTCAGTTTGCTAAGGAAAGTCAACGCCTCTATCATACACTTAGCAAGGAGCTTTTCGAATATTCGCAGATTAATATTCAATTAGTAGATAACGGTATGTATAAGCTTGCGATAACCGATGATGAAGTTGAAGCGTTGCAACAGCTTGTTAAGCATCATTCTTCACTACAATGGCATTCAAGGGAAGTTGTATTAGAAAACGAACCAACCTTATCAAAGGGAATTAAAGGGGCACTCTATATTCCAGAGGATGGTCATGTTTCACCAACACATGTTTGTGCAGCCTTTTCAAAGTCTGCTAATTATTTTGGGGCAAGCATTTTTGAAAACACACCAGTACATACAATTGAGAAAACAGCAGCTAATGAATATACATTATCTACCCCGCATACAGAATTCACATGTAAGCATGTTGTAATTGCGAACGGGGTTTGGAGTGGCTACTTTTTTAAGCAGCTTGGAATAAATGGAAGCTTAAAACCAGTTAAAGGAGAATGCCTTGCCTTTCAAAGCAGTGATATTCATTTAGAAAAAACGATTTTTTACGATCATTGCTACATCGTTCCAAAAGGTGATGGACGATTTGTTGTTGGTGCATCAATGGTGGAGAATGATTGGAACACACTTCCGACAATTGGTGGCATCCACTCATTGCTAGAGAAAGTTACACCTATTCTAGCAAACATGGAGTCTGCAACATTACTACATACATGGGCTGGATTAAGACCACAAACAGACGATGGAAAACCATATATAGGTCAGCATCCTGATGGAGAATCGATTTATTTTGCAACTGGACATTATCGAAATGGAATTTTGCTAGCTCCACAAACAGGCATCATGATTCGCGATCTCATTTTAGGAAGAGAGCAAAATGAAGAGTATGTAGAGGCATTTTCATTAAAACGAAAATTAGCTCAGAATGTGAGGGGATAAAGTGGAAATAAAACTAAATGGTGAAATGGTTGCGCTGCAGGATGAAGTAAAGACTATCCAAGGCTTACTAGCATTTTATAAGCTTGAGGACAGACTTGTCATTGTTGAGCATAATCGGGAAATTATCTTAAAGGAGCAATATGAATCAACCTTCATTAAAAATGGTGATGAGGTTGAGCTTGTTCATTTCGTAGGAGGAGGATGAAATTATGTTAAAAATAGCAAATAAAACATTTCAATCAAGATTATTATTAGGTACTGGAAAATATCCATCATTTGAGATTCAAAAGGAAGCAGTTGCTCAATCTGAAGCAGAGATTTTAACGTTTGCTGTAAGAAGAATGAACATTTTCGAAGCATCACAACCAAACTTCTTAGAACAGCTTGATGTATCAAAATACACTTTATTACCGAACACTGCAGGGGCAAAAACGGCTGAGGAAGCTGTGCGAATTGCAAAGCTTGCAAAAGCATCTGGTTTATGCGATATGATTAAAGTTGAAGTAATTGGCTGTGACAGGTCATTGCTGCCTGATCCAGTCGAAACGTTAAAGGCAAGTGAAATGCTTTTAGAGGAAGGATTTATCGTTTTACCATATACTTCAGATGATGTAGTATTAGCTAGAAGGCTTGAAGAACTAGGTGTTCATGCAATTATGCCTGGTGCTTCACCTATTGGTTCTGGCCAAGGGATTCTTAATCCATTAAATTTAAAGTTTATAATTGAACAATCTAAGGTGCCGGTAATTGTTGACGCTGGAATCGGTTCACCTGCTGATGCAGCGTTAGCTATGGAGCTAGGTGCTGATGGAGTATTATTAAATACAGCTGTTTCTGCCGCTAAAGATCCTGTAAAAATGGCCGTTGCGATGAAGCTTGCGATTGAAGCTGGTAGATTAGGCTATGAAGCAGGAAGAATTCCTAAAAAGGAATATGCGACAGCTAGCAGTCCTACAGAAGGAATGATGACTACTTAATGGAACGCTATTCTAGACAAATATTATTTGCGCCGATTGGAGAAGAAGGGCAAAAAGCATTAATGGAAAAGCATGTGCTCATTATCGGTGCAGGCGCACTAGGGACAGCTAATGCTGAAATGTTAGCAAGAGCTGGTGTCGGAAAATTAACGATTATTGATCGAGATTATGTGGAATGGAGCAATCTGCAAAGACAGCAATTATATGTCGAGGACGATGCGGAAAATCGTCTTCCGAAAGCAATTGCCATTAAGAACCATTTAGCACAAATCAATTCAGAGGTAATTGTTCAAGCATATGTCGACGATGTTACATCAAGTAATATCGAGAATTGGATTACTGGGGTTGATGTCATTGTTGATTCAACTGATAATTTTGAAACAAGACTTCTAATCAATGATGTCTCATTAAAGCATTCTATTCCATGGATTTATGGTGGCTGTGTTGGCAGTTACGGTTTATCGTTTACTGTCATCCCAAATCAAACACCTTGTCTACATTGCTTACTAAAGCATATTCCGTTTGACGGATTAACATGTGATACTGTTGGTGTTATATCACCAATTGTCTCAATGGTTACCTCACATCAAACAACAGAGGTATTGAAGCTGTTAGTCGGTGATACCGAGAATTTACGAAGCAAGCTAGTTTCTTTTGATTTATGGAAAAACCAATATTCCGCAATTAATATGGAACGATTAAAAAACGATGCATGCCCAACATGTGGAAAAGATCCTGTCTATCCATATTTAACTGCTGAAAAGGAAACAAAAGCTGCGGTTCTTTGTGGGCGAGATACTGTCCAAATTAGACCGACAAATGGAAATGAGCTATCATTTGCAAAAATAGCTGAACGTGTTAAACCAATTGCTGATGCATTTTTAGAAAACCCATTTTTAATGTCGTTCACTTTTGGGGAACATCGGATCGTTCTATTTAAGGATGGTCGCGCACTTGTCCATGGGACAAAGGAGATTGCGGAGGCTAAAAAGCTTTATCACCGCTATGTCGGATAAGTGGAATACTCTCTTAACAAATCAAAGGGTCAGTCCCCAAAATGAATAAATTGGGGACTGACCCTTTTAGATCATCTAGCACTTCAGCAAAATTAATGATATAATTATAACCAGGTACTAATAACATGTATTAAAACTGAGGAGGATATAGATGAACTTATCACTTAATGGACGTAATATTGTCGTTATGGGAGTTGCAAATAAACGAAGCATTGCTTGGGGAATTGCACGTTCTTTACATAATGCTGGTGCAAGATTAATTTTCACATATGCAGGGGAAAGATTAGAAAAATCAGTTAGAGAACTAGTTGAATCATTAGAAAGAAATGATTCAATCGTTTTACCATGTGATGTGACAAATGATGAAGAAGTAAAAACATGCTTTAACACAATCAAAGAACAAGTCGGTGTTGTTCATGGGGTTGCGCATTGTATTGCATTTGCTCATAAAGAAGAGCTTCAAGGTGAATATTTAAATACAACTCGTGATGGCTTCTTATTAGCGCATAATATTAGCTCATATTCATTAACAGCTGTTGCGAAGGAAGTGCGTCCATTGATGACTGAGGGTGGAAGCATTGTTACGCTTACTTACCTTGGTGGAGAACGCGTACTTCCTAACTATAATGTTATGGGTGTTGCAAAGGCTTCATTAGATGCAAGTGTTAGATATTTAGCAAGTGACCTTGGGAAAGATGGAATTCGCGTAAACTCTATCTCAGCAGGTCCAATCCGTACACTTTCTGCAAAAGGAATTAGTGACTTTAATAGCATCCTTAAAGATATTGAAGAACGTTCACCATTACGCAGAACAACAACTCCAGAAGAGGTTGGCGATACTGCTTTATTCTTATTCAGTGACCTTTCTAGAGGAATGACTGGTGAAAACCTGCATGTTGATTCAGGCTATCACATTTTAGCATAATGATAAAAAACCGCTGTCTCTATTTAAAAGGAGATAGCGGTTTTTTTACTTTAATAATTCAAATGGTGAAATAGGCACAATCCTAAATTCGCTCGCATAACATGTTCAGTGTGTACATTCTTAAGTATTGGAGGTAACATCATGAGCAGCAAACAAAAGGGAAATTATCAAATGAAGCCTCTCATGTATATTGTTCAGCCTGAAAGCGACGAAATTAAGGTGAAAATGCAATCATTTGTAGTCCGAAAAGCTAAGAAGCAACAAGCACCTGAAACTGCAACAAATGAAATCGAAATGAAGGATGAAATAGAAGAGGCTCCAGCAAATGTTCAGGAAGCTATTCAGGAGGAAGAAAAGGAAGAACCGATCGAAGAGCAAACAGCGAAGCAATACCGGAAACAAAGAAAGCCAATTATGCAAATGAGCATTGAAGAAAAGGTTGAGTTTTTTAAAAATTTACCTAAAAATATGCCGCGTACTCTATGCTTAATTGAAACAAAGGATGAAAAATACCGTGGAGTTATTATGACAGAGGAAAATAACATTGTAACAATTCGCTCTTTAACACATGCAAAACCAATTGAGATACCATTAGAAAACATTCAAGTAATCAATTTATTAGGTTTTTAATTTAACTGAAAAGGAAAAGAGATAAGGCTAACAAATTTGTTGGCCTTTTTCGGTTGTGAAGAAATTTGTCAAATGACAGATTTGCTGTAAAGGTTGACAAATTTGTCTTTGAAGTTGACAGATATTCTTAAAAAGTTGACAAATTATGATTAAAAGTTGAGAGATATCTCAGATAGTATAAGAAAGCAGATGTAAATTTAATTTGAGTTCCTTAAATTAGTTAACTAACTTAGGAGATAGACACTGGATAGCGCAAAAGCATGTTAAATCTACATTAATACAGATTCTTGTCTTTACTAATTCATGGACATCACATACATCCTCTGCAAGGTGGCCGTCGTGCTGTAAAGGCAGTAATAGTCTCAATGTTGCACAGCATTCATCGAAATTTTCAATTCTAAAAAATGGAGTACTGAAGCAATCCTTTCCTACATAGCCAGATGCTTTGAATAACTCTCCTTTTTCTGTATATAAAAGAAAAGGGATGGTATCGCCAAGGTAAACGGTCGGCCGAAGGAGGTTACGATAGCAGCTTGTCAGACATTTTTTACAGACAGCTTGTTGTTGTTCAAAAATATTTTCAATAACAGAACAAACACAATGTACCGCATTATTACTAGTCATGGCTTTTCCTCCTGTTTCCATTCTTACAATTAGTATAAGGAAACAGTGAACAAATGGTGTTAGGATAACTGCCTAGTTTTAAGTATCTCCTACAAAAATGTACAATCAATAAAGTTTTAGCTGTAGACATCTTTGTCACGTTGACGCCATAGATTTCAAGAGTTTAATCTTAATAACTAGCTTAACTAAGATAGAACAAGAAAAAGACTGCTGATTGTCAGCAGTCTATTCTTTCATCATTATTTGTGGTGATGTTTGTCAGCTACACGGTCAACTAGCTCTGGTGATAAGCATTGAATTGCACAGAAGCAGCTAAGGTCGACTTCGATGCAGAAGTCTGTTTTTTCTAAACCGAAGAAGCATTCGTCACATGGATCGTGCACGCTTTCTGTGTGTCCGTCTACATCTACTGGACGAAGTAATGATAATGTTGCACAGCAATCTTCCACAGCCTCTACACGGAAGAAAATTGTTTTGAAGCAAGTCATGTCACCCATGAAGCCACCAACATTACCGAATGCTTTGAATAGTTCACCCTTCTTGTTTGTTAACATGAAAGGAATTGTATCTCTTTGAGGTCCAGCAGCAGGACTTAATAAATTGCTGTAGCAGCTAGTCGGACAACTAATTTCTTCAACAGCTTCTTGTTCTGCTAAAATTTGCTCAACAGCATCACATACGCAATTGTTGCCATCTTTTCTATCTTTGCAACCCATTGATAAGTCATCTCCTTAAATAGTTATTTGACTTTAGTCCTTAACAGACTATGTGTTTAATGACTAGTTGGTGTGGGTAAACGTCTAATGTTGGGAAATCAATATAAAAAAGAATTTAGGTATTTAATATAAAAATGGGAAATGGGGATACCTTTTGAGCAGGAGAGACTATGTAAGAAATATACATTGTAAAAAAGCAGGAGTTTTCCCCCTGCTTTTTTTATTCATTAGAAAATGTCGATGTTTACTACTAATGCAATTAAGATTTGTAATAAAACTTGAAGTGAGATAGCAACATCTGTATCAGTAGTTTTAACATTTACTTGACGAGAGTTTTCGATGACAAGTTTTTGCTTGTTTAGTTGTTTAATATCTGCTTGTTGTAATAATTGTTGAGTTACTTGCTCAGCTCGAGCGCTATCAGCAATTGTGATATTTATTACTAATGCAATTGCGACTTGAAGTGCAACTTGAAGTGAAACGGCAACTTGAGTATCTGTGCTAGTTACATCAACATCACATGAATCCTTAATGATAATTGTTTCAGAAGAAATTTGTTCAGTTTCACTTACTTGGTCTGCTGCCTGTGCTACAGTTGCATCTGGATCGAAGAAGCGGCCGTGATGTCCACCTACTCCACCAACATCCTCTGTTGGATGACATGATTGTTCATCTAATGCTACCCATTTATATGGTCTTGCTTCCATTTGCTGATTCCTCCTTTCAATGTACTATTATTAAATGATGAAAATCTAGTTTTGTATAAGACAAACATCTTGGGTTAAATCCCCATTTTTAGTTTAATTGTCATTTTTTCTTTTTTTCAGCATGTCACGTAACGTCGTATTTTTTGTAGTTTCTTCTGCTTTCGGTACGTCTTCTTCCGTTTTTTTCGTTCCTTTTACATACTCTTCAACCTGTGCTTGTAAATCAGCAACGACCTTTTTAATTTGCTCTTTTTGTTCATCAGATAATGGTTTGCGAGTTTCTTTTGTAATGTTGTTTCTGTTTAGCACATCTTGGACAAATAATTGCATCATTGTTGAGGAAATTTCCTGGAGGTTTAATTTTTTATCGTCCATTCTTGTCACCTCACCTTCTCTAAATAGTAAAGGGGGGTGCCTAAATGTAAGAACACAAGTACCCCTTTTATACACAATATTGATTTATATAGTGCTTTGCTCCTTCTTTTTATTGGAAGGATTAGAAAATATCGATTGAGACAATTAGTGCAAGAAGGATTTGAATTAGAACTTGAAGAGATACAGCTACATCAGTATCAGTTGTTTTTACTGTGACGTCGCGAGAGTTTTCGATAATCAATTTTTGTTTATTTGCCTGTTTGATAACTGAGTTTTGTAATAGCTGCTGTGTTACTTGATCTGCACGTTCGCTATCAGCAATTGTTAAGTTAATGACTAATGCAATGGCAACTTGAATTGCTACTTGCAGTGATACAGCTACTTGAGTATCTGTTGAAGTTACTTCAATATTGCAAGAGTCCTTAATGTGAATAAATTCCTCAGAAGCTTGAACCATATCATTAACTTGAGTGCCTTCCTGCATTACATTGCTATCTTCTTTACAGTCATCTAAAGCTGACCATCTAGTTGTAGACAAAAAACTCACTCCTTTCGAGATTTAAAAAGGAGGCAGACTTTTTATGAATAATTTTATTGGAGGCTATTGGCTAGCATATTTTGAATAAAGTCGTGTCTCCTTTACTTGTATATAATGCAGATTCACTACTTTTTGTATGGGTAAAACATACAAACGCACACCCATTTTTCAGCAAATTCTCTAGATTTAAGCGTGAGATGGCAAGTTGACGTAAAGAAAACAAATATTTTTTGTAATAAAAACTTTTCATATTAGCCTTGTACGTGAACATAAAATCCAATTTTATTCATAATTTTATAAAGGATATAGAAAATAGGGGGTGGGGAAATGACTTGGTTACACCTCATATTATTTGCCTTTGCTTCATTCCGGTTAACGAGATTGATTGTCTTTGATAAAATAACAGGATTTATCCGATACCCATTCCATAAAGAAATTGAAGAAGTAGATGACGCTGGCAATGTAGAAGTTTATATAGAAATGAAGGGAACTGGCCTTCGAGCATGGATAGGTGAATTGCTTAGCTGTTATTGGTGCACAGGTGTATGGTGTACAGCTTTTTTATACGGTTCTTGGCTAATTTGGCCAACAGGAGTAGAGCCGCTTATTGTGATTTTAGCAATTGCAGGAATGGCCGGAATAATAGAAGTGTTTGTATCAAGATTTATAGAATAGGCCGATCACTTAGAAACATATTAGAAATAACACATAAAATGAGATAAAGCTGGATATTTTGCAAGCCAATTTTATATGTAAGGAAGTAGGATTGAACCGAAAAATATAGGAAGGTGGGATATCAATTGAAAAATGTCAGACTGCATCCTTCCCTAGGGCAAAGCAATAATACTAACCAATCAGTCTATAGCTCTACAAAGCGAAAAAGAGTCAAAAAAAGTGGCTGTGGTTGTGGAAAGAAGAAAAAGCAAGCAGATGAATGAAGAATTCGGTTTTTACATGAAACTTTTGTAGAAAAACTGAAAAAGCGAGGAGGCTGTTTCATGCAGTCTCCTTTTGCTTTTTAATTAAGTAATAAGCTTTGATTCTTTTGTTGCGTTCAGGACGCTGACAAGATTCACTTAAAAGATTATGCCAGTAAAAACAAACGTAAGTTAAATTTAGCTAATAGTAAAAAAAGTGAACATCTTAATCTCTGTTTGCATCAACTATAGTAAAAATAAGCAATCAGGCTACTTCAAAAGGTGATGGAGAACAAAATGACCAAAGCAAGCTTTAGTAAATTCGTTGAATCAATTTATCGGAAGCATGACAGGATACAATCCGAACAGGATACTCGGATCGAGCAAATAACTACTCAATTAGAGGAAATTGATAAAAAAGCTGTGGATTTTGAAAAACGTATGGAGTCAATTGCGGAGGATATTGGACAATGGTTGATTAAGCACGAGTTCGATAAAAAATAATATCCAACATTAAACGTAAATATGTATTCGTCCAAACGGATTGAAAATATCGTTCATAAAGTATAGGGATGAAGCAAAGAGGGAGGTGCAATGCTCATGGGTTACGGTTACGGTGGTGGTAACTATGGTTACGGCGGCGGTGGCTATTACGGCAACAGCTTCGTGTTGATTGTTGTATTATTCATCCTATTAATCATTGTTGGTGCATCTTTTTTTGACTAATAAGTAATGTGAAATGAAAAGAGTACGGGCAATAGTTGCTCGTACTTTCTTTATGAAAAGGTAAATGAAAAGATTTTAGCACATTATGCCTAGCAATTCATACACTATATCATGAATTAAGGAGGCGGGAAAATGGATAATAAATTTTTCAAAAACCTTGAAAATAAAACAGGAGTAAACATGAATGATGTGTTCTCCTTAGCTAATTCTTTACAAGGTGCAAATTTTAAAGATGAAAAAACTGTAAGAAGTGTTATTAAACGGGTTGCTCAAATCGCGAATAAGCCAGTTTCAAAGCAAATGGAAGATAAAATCGTCCAATCAATTGTAAATGGTAATGAGAAATTAGACTTTAATACAATTTCAAAAATGATGAATAAGAAATAATCCAATAAAAAGGTGTTATCTCACTAAAAATTGAGATAACACCTTTTTCGTTTTGAAATCTATCATTCTAGTTGTTTTTTAGTCTACTCTGCCGTTTGAAATTTATTAATAAGTACCTGACTTTTGCCCAGCTCATTATCAGATAAAATTTTGTTTACATGCTAAATCAATAATTTTTACAAAAAGAAACGTATGTTTTATAACAATGGTTTTAAAAAGCGGGATGGTGAAGCTTTTCTTCCACGTCGATAGGAAGGAATTGAAAGAAATAAATGCTCCCTTGCTCTCGTCATTGCAACATAAAGCAAGCGACGCTCTTCCTCTAAGAAGTCATTATTTCCCTTACGTGCAGATTCCAATGAGAAATCATGTGGGAGCGAACCATCAACAGCTCCTAGTATATATACATATTTATATTCAAGACCTTTTGAACGATGAACAGTCATGAGCTGGACACCTGACCCGTTAAAGGTTTTCTGTTCTTTCAACGCACGTTGAGTCAATGTCATATGATCTGTGTGCTGGAGAAACTCACTTACGGTTGAAAACTTTTTAGCAACTACTTTTAGATCATTCACATCATCTGACCCTTTTTCGATTGCATTTCCTTCATTGCCTTGTTTTTTTAAATAATCATGAAATCCCAGTTCTTTTTCAATAATCTGGATTGCTGTGACAGGCTTTTCTTTTTTTAATTGAGAGATCCTAGGAACAATTTTTTTTAGCTTAGAAATTTGAAAGCTTGGTAGTCCTTGAATAAATAATAATGCTTCAACAAGTGAGCAATCATGAAGAATCGATAATGCCTTCACATCATTTAAAATAGATTGCTTTAAAAACAATGGACGAATAAGTTCAGTGAGTGCAGCAGTATGATCTGGATTGATACTCAGCTGTAAATAGGCTAATACTCCACGAACCATTTTTCTTTCGTAAAATGAGCTTTGTTCACGTTCAATGACAAATGGAATACTTGATTGAACAAAGCGTTCGAAAATGGCTCTCCCTCCTGTATGTGTCCGATAAAGAATCGCAAATTCGTTTGGTGTTGCTCCTTCAGCAATTTTTTCCTTTATATCATTTACAATCATTGTTGCTTCTTCCTCTTCGTCATATGGAAAAAAGCAGGTTGGTCTGTAGCTTGATTCATATTGAGCAACCATTTGTTTAGGTAACCGTTGCTTGTTTTTTGAGATTACTGCATTTGCAGATGAAACGATATGATGATCTGATCGATAATTAGATGATAAATGAATAATCGTCGCGTTTGGAAATTCATCTTTAAACGATAGGATGAAGGATGGAGTGCTTCCACGGAAGCTATAAATCGTTTGATCATCATCACCAACGGCACAAAGGTTTTTAGTATGACTAGATAAAAGCTTCATTAATTTATATTGAACGGGATTGATGTCTTGAAACTCATCAATTAAGAAATAGTGAAATCTTTGTTGGTATGCTTCAAGAATAGATGGGTTATCGTGTAAAAGCTCATAACATTTTATGAGCATATCATCAAAATCAAATTGTCCGTGCTGCAATTTTTGCTGTTCATAATATTTGTAAAGAGATAGAACTGTTTCCTCAAATGAATCACTTGGTTTAACATCCTCAGGAGTATAAAGTGTATTTTTCCAGTATCCAATTTGCTGTAGCGCTTGATCAAACGGAAATTCCTTTTCATCCAAACCTAATTCTCGTGCAGCTTGTTTTAAGTAATTTTCCTTTTGCCAGTCCCATTTAAGTAAATGACTACTATTCCATCTGTTTCGATCATGATGGAGAAGAATCTTATAAAAAATACTATGGAAGGTTCCAATTAACAACTGATTTAGCTGAACCTGATTAAGTGTTGTATTTGCTTTGATGCGCTCATTCATTTCTCGTGCAGCCTTTGCCGTAAATGTTACAAGCATAATCGATTTTGCGTCAATCTTCTGTTCTTCTAGCATGTAAAGTGCTCTTGTTGTCAGTACTCGAGTTTTTCCACTGCCTGCACCTGCTAAAATGAGTAAAGGACCTGAAATTGTCATAACAGCTTGTTTCTGAGGGGCATCAAGCGAAATCCCAAGAACTGATGATAAATGATTTTGTTGATATGTAAATGGTGAATGCACCTTTAACGGTGTAGGCTGCTGCCAAATTGGAGTTTTCGGTCTTTCAAGAGTAGATATCGCACGAGACTTTGGTATTCGAAACCCATTACGTTCTATGTAGGCTTCCTCAACATCTTCTATAGGAGAGATAATGTGAGAGTGTGAATGTTCCGCTTGCTGACATCTTTCGTTTTCTTTATGATTCGGATGATAGAAGTTTGGCTCGTTACTTATCCCTAAATAGAGCTTGACAGGCTGACTACAGATTTTGCATAGGACACGATCGGTTAAGCTTAACTCATATACTGTTTGATATTCTTCTCGTGGTAGCTGTGATAAATCAAGCTCTCTATTATCCATAATGGCAAATTTCATCCTACTCACCCTCTCAATTTAAAATATTTTTTCGTATATATGTAATAAAGGATAACGAATAAAAACTTAGAATATATAATGAAACGACAAATTCTATATTAACAGAATGCTTTTGCATCGAAAAGGAAAATTTCACGGCATAAAAAGGGACAAAGGGTAGTAAGGTACGATAAGGGGGAATGGATAATGGGCTATATTTTACCGATCCAACAGGACACGTATACACAATATGTGAATCGCACTGTTCAAGTACAAAGACATTATGCATATACAACACCAACAGTTGCCATTCCGTTTATAGGAAAGCATCAAAAAGAAGAACTTGTGCAAAAGAAAAAACATTTTGCAATGATATTAGAGGAAAAAATGAAAAAGCTTGAAAAAGTGAAACAACTAGAAGCCGAGCTCGGAAAAGGGAAGCATATTAATACGGTTGGATAAATGTTGTTTTAGAAAAAGGCTCTTTTCTAAAAGTTGTTGTTATTGGTATTCACTATATAAGGGATGATTGCGAGACTCTTGTGGGATGCGTGGGAGAGGTTAATCTTGAGCTGGTGTTTACACTAAGGAGGCTCACCACCCACCCCGCGGAAAGCGAGTACTGAAGCGGAAATCAACCAAAAACGATAGCTTAGTAAATAGCAACAAAGTTTACAAAAACAGCCTAGAAAAATGAATAGTAAATCTACATTGAACATTAGGTATAAATAACTGATTATAAATAAAAACTATCAATGTGTTAGGAAATAACACAAATTTCAATGTGGAGGGATTCGTTTTGGATAATATAATACGCTTATTAAAACAGCTTCATATAATGATGATTAGAGGGAATCTTTTAATGAAACAAATTTATTATAGATTTAACCTATTGTTTAGAATCCCTTTAGCTAGATAAGCATTTACTTTATTCAACAAGTATCCATCTACACATTGTAATGAAAGAAGGTGAGCGAAACGGCTCACCTTCTTTCATTACAATGATAAAAATAGCTAAATAAAAAAGCTAACAAAAATGTCAGCTTCCTTGAGTCACTTCTTTAATCATCGTTACATGTGGGATTCCTGCATCCATGAAAATATCAGAAATCGTTTTATATCCTAATCGCTCATAAAAAGGAATTGCATGTGTTTGCGCATTAAGCTTGAATTTTTTAACCCCTTCAGATGACGCGATTTCTTCAAGTTTATCGACAAGCTGCTTTCCTGCTCCTTTTCCTCTACATGAAGATAGGACACATATTCTTTCAAGCTTACCAATTCCATCAAGGATACGGAGACGAGCAGCACCAACTGGAGTTCGCTCATCATAAAGAACGATATGTATAGCTTCATCCTCAAATTGATCAATTTCTTCTTCTACAGGAACATTTTGTTCATTTACAAATACTTCCTGTCTTACTTTAAATGCATCTTCTAGTTGTTCCTTTGTTGTAACTTGTTGTACGTTCAATTACTTGCAATCCTTTCCTAGTAAAAATGTTTCGTATACTGTCCATGAGCCGTTCTCTAATTGGTAGAGAAGATGGAATCGGTCAACCATTTCTTCATGCTGGACATCAAGCATTTTTAAGCTTCCTAACACATCGGAATGCTCATCATCTGAAAGCTTTTGGCCTATTGTAATATGTGGAACAAAGGCATATTCTGGCTGACTATTTAATCCGCCGGTATGGAGCTTTTCATGCAATTCGATTAGCTCTTTGGTAGGCTCAACTTTTAAATAAATGACATTGTTCACAGGATAAAAAGAACTAACCTTTTTAATAGAGAGCTTTATCGGACTAGTTAATTGTGCAATTTTCCGTAGCTCATCTGTTATTGCTTCAATGTCTTCATCATTTGCTTCAAAAGCAGTTTTTAATGTTAAATGTGGCGGTACTAAAGCGTAATGCGGGTCATATCTTTTTCGGTATGAATTGACCAAGTCCTGGATTTTTTTAGATGGAAAAAGGGCAATTCCGTATTTCATGTCATTCCCTCCTAATTACGTCTTTACACATAGTATAACAAATAATTGATTAGAAACCCATTATCATGAAATTGTTTTCATTTTTATGCTGCTATACAAACATTTCTCTTAAAATAGGGGTGAGCGCAGGCTGCCAATGCTTCCATGTATGATCCCCATTAAATTCCTCATATGTGTAAGAAAATCCTTTTGTCTCCAGAACAGATTTTAATTGCCGATTTGGAGATAAAAAATTCTGGATTAACCCATCCGTCGTTTTTACGTTTATCTCGTCATTCCCAATTTGATGAAAGATAATCAGCTTTTGTTTGGAAGTATAAGCTTTGACTGCATTTAACACATCCTCATTCACAAATGGAGATTGTAAAATCAGCTTTCCGAATGTATTTGGATACAGCATGCCTGTTAAGAGTGAAATCGTCGCCCCAAGTGAATCGCCAATAAGCGCGCGTCCATAACCAATTTGATGTGTCGGAAATTCCCGATCAAGAAATGGGACTAGCTCCTGAGCGAGAAAGTGGATATATTGTTTATGCTTGCTACCTTCTGGATGGTATTTAGCACGTCTATCTTGGACATCACGGTAAGGGATCCCAACAACAATAAGAGGTTCAATCTCCTCGTTAGTTAATAAAGCATCAATCTGTCTGCCGATTCTACCTAAGCGGAAATAATCCTGTCCGTCCTGTGCAATTAATAAACTGTATGTATATAAAGGTGAAAAATTAGCAGGTAAATAGATAAGCAAAGTTAATTCTTCCTGTAAAGCATCTGAAAAAAATAAATGCTCTTGTATCCTACCTGTCATTTTGCTCATAAATATCCCTCCGTATGTTAACCGTTTTATGTACTCCTAATAATCTATTCTACATTTTAACTACTCATAACAAAACCCTTGTTAATTGATTACCTTCATATAAATTGAATAATTTAGTAATAAAGTCTTAGCTTTTTGTAGTTGTTTGATGTTTTAGACCCATTTATTTCGTATGAAACCATTTGATACCATTGACGTATATGTATGTCAATAATGCTTTTACTATAAATATGCCTTGATGGAGAGGAGCGAAAAACATTGTCCTATTTATCATATTTACAAACAGAGCTTGCTGAAAAAAAGGAACAGCTTGAACGGTTGAAAAATTGTGAATCAGAGCTTGATGGGTATCAGGTGGAATTTAGTCAGAATAACTATCTTGTTAAGGACCCCGATCTTTCAGCAACTACGTGGAAAGGCAACTTAGCTGAAAAATTCACAGATATTCGTGAGGATATGGACGCTGCTTATAAAGATATCTCGGGAACTCAATTAGATACAGCGATCACCGCGATAGAAAATAAAATTGCCAATATTAAAGCAGAAATTCAATCTTTACAAAGTGCTATATCTGCTGAAATTGCACGAATTGAACGAGAAGAGAGAGAGGAAAGAGAAAGAGAAAAAGAACGTCAAAAAGAAAGGATGAAATAATGTGAGCCAGGAGATAAAAGTTCGATATGGTGATGTCGAAGAGGCAATTTCTAAAATTGATGGCGCTGCCGATTCCTTTGAAACAACTTTAGAAGAAATAACAGGCAGTAACGAGCTAAATGTGGTCGATAAGCTGAACGAATTGAGTCAATTGTTAGTGGAAGTTAGCGAGGCCTACAAGCAAGTTCTAAAAGAAAACAACCAAACAGTCCGGACAACTTTAGAAGATATGAAACAAGTTGACGAAAATCTTTCGACATCTATAAAAGCTATATAGGAGGCAAAGCAATTCATGAAGACACTTGATGCCAAAGCCTTACATACTGGAATTGATGGGATAGTAAAAAAACTTCAATCGCAAATGCAGCAAGTAAAGCAATTGGAAAATGCCGTCAGTGACTTTTCAAGCATGAGAAATTCCTTTCAAGGACAAGGTGGAACGGCAATTCGAAATTTCTATGATGAATGGCATACAACCATTTTATCTTTTTATCAGCAATTGCTAAAAGAATTTGAACGAGTGCTAGGAAATGTAAAAAAAGCATGCTCTGACTTCGAATCAGATGAAGCAGGATTCATCCGGCAAAGTTTTCTTGAAGCAGACTTAACAAATGGAGTAAACAAAGCAAAAACCTTTACAACAGACTTAGTTGACGATGTAAATTCATCATTAGACAATGTATCAGATATCATCTATGTTTCTAGACTTGATGACACACGCTTCCATACTTTTGTCCAACAAGCTACGAAAAAAATCACAGAAACGGTTGAAGATTTAGGAACCTTCGACTCATCACAAACAAGTGAATTAACCTCTGTGGAACAAGATATTCAAACATTAAAAAAATCAATAGATGAAATAAAAAGTATGTTCAAAAGTGGGGATCTCGCAATTGCTAGCTTCAATAAGTCGATCCTTAAAGGGGATACTGAGTTTTCTAATTTGAAAAAGGCGCTTGCTGGGAAAAGATTAATGGCGCTTGGTGATGCGTTGACATCTCCGTTTGACTTCGTTAACGGAAAACTTAGTACTGGCGATACTATAATAGCTGGGTATCAAGCCATAGTCTCAATGGGAACATTGAAAGCTGCAAAAAAATTAAAGATTAACTATTTAGGGGGCAAACCGACACTATGGCAAAAGCTAAAAGGTAATTATAGATTTAGTGTAGGAATGGATCCAAGTTGGACGAGTAAAAGTAAGCATAGCAACAAACTTGCAAAAAGGATTCTTAACTTTTCTAGAGCACCACAGCCTTCGAATCCTGTTATGAAGGCATTGCATTCTTTTGTAAAGTCCTATGAAAGTCCTTCGCATTTATATAAGAATGTGGTAGGCTTTCCGAAAAATGCGAATGTATTGAGTGGTAAAGACCTTATGAAATTAAATCAAGAGAGAATGTCTGCTGGGGTTAAGGAAGTAGTGGGGAAGACTGTTTCCAAAGGTGGCCTTGTAAAAGTTGGTAGACGGATTCCTGTAATAGGTACGGGTATATCAGTTGTTGCAAATAGTGCAGAAGTTTTCTCAGAAAAAAATAAGGATAAATCGCTTGCAGAAAAATTTGGGAGAGTAGCAGGCGGAATTGCAGCTGATATGGGTTCAATAGCAATTGGTGCTAAAATCGGTGCAACTATTGGTAGTGCAGGTGGGCCAGTCGGAATAGTTGTAGGTGGTGCAATAGGAGCACTTGCAGGTGGGCTAGTAAGTTCAAAAGTTGGGAATGTTGCTAAAGATATCGGAGGAAAAATAGGTAAGGGAATTAATGACTTTACCAAGAGTGTGGGTAGTAAATTAAAGAAATCTATAGGTAGTTGGTTTAATTAGTTACGAGAAAAATCTATTATGTTAATAAGGATGTTTCCTATGATTGTTGATTTTGTTTATATTTTGAATATTATTATTGGGATATTTTTAGTCACACAATGGGTATCGGTATTATTATTCTTTGTTATCGAGTGGGCAATTGTAGATTTCTATAGAATAGGTACATTTGATAATCCCGAGTCAATATTTGATAAAATAACAAATTTCTTTATGGTACTATTTTTAGGCTCAGGCTATTATTTATACAAAAAATTTAGTAAACAAAAATGGGTAGTAAGAAAAATAAATATGTTTGTTGCACTATGTTTACATGGGATTATTTCTATGATTATTTTCTATTTAATTACAATCCCATTAAATTTGCTTGTTGAAAAATTCTTTTTGTAATTTCTGGAGTAAAGAATGATAGAAGAACTAGTACATGTTTTTAAAATGTTATTTGCCTACTATCTTTCCATACAATGGGGATCAGTTCTACTATTTCTAGTTATTGAATGGGCAATGGTAGATTTTTTTGAACTAGGAACATATAAGAAGGCAAATTCAATTTTTCAAAAAATAACAAACTTTTTCATGTATGGTTTTATAGGATCTGGTTATATCCTATATAAAAAGTTCGAAAAGAATAAATGGCTAGTAAGAAAGATTTATATGTTGATAGCATTGGTTTTACATGGAATTCTCGCGATAATTATTTATTTTGTTATCACATTTCCCTTAGAATTCATTGTAGGTTTCTTTTGATTGAAAGTATAGTCTTATGTAATAGATATTATCGGTATTTGGTATAGTTTGGTCAGTATTTGATTATATTTCGCTGCTTGTAATATAGCTACTCTTTCGATTGTAATTCAACTTTCTAGGTCGGTATTTGCTATTGGTGCCGTGAAGGCCCAAGAAGTGCCGCTTCACTTTTTATTTTATAAGGACGTGACAAAATGAATCATTTACTCACTTGTACAACAGAAGAGCTTGCATTGATGGTTAGTGTTGCAGGATTTCCTAGTGTTGCAAACGGAATAGCTGAGACAGCAATTGGTAGCAGGACTGAGAATGAATGGGTTGCAATTATGGAAGCAACTTCACATCAACTTATTATGAAAAGAATGTGGGACCCCGCTCTTGAGGAGAAGGGAGAGCTGCCATTAACTCATGAAACATTAAAATTCATTGAGAAATACGTAAATTCTGGACGTATGATACGTTGTTCAAATGCGCCACAGCAATCTGTTTTAATGCTCCACCATTACGAGGATGATGAGTGGTTAATGCATCTTATTGATCGCGATATTATTCATGAATTTGCATTGATTTCTTCTTCGCAAATTCATGAGATTATCCGTGACTATTATGGCATTGAATTTCCCCAATTTGCAGGAGAACACCACTTTGCTTTAACAGATGAAGCATTTGATTTGCTAAGTAAACCTAATGAGGTTGAATCAGTGCGTAATACTTCTGGCCTTACTGAAAATGAGGATGTTGCATTTTCAATGTTTGTCGAGGACTTACAAACATTCAATTGGACGTTATTTAATATTTCAAATTTTAGTATGAGTTTGAATGAAGATGAAATGTATTTAGAAAATATCCTCTTCTTTTTACCATCAAGCCGCGGTATTTGGATTTCAGAGTATACTGAGGATGAACAGAAACCGATCCATATCCATTTAGCTGATCAACAAGAATGGCAGGAGATTCTTTCTGGAATCGGAAGCATGGTAACATTGCAAGTATAATTAAGTTGGTTTGTGTTAAGGAGTAGTACCCTCCCTAACACAGACCATGCATGTCAATCCTTTACCACCTATGAGCCTTTGCATTACTTCTCAGAATAATGGTGTTCTGGGATACTTCTGTATGCCCATTTACTTGAGATTTCGAACGCTTAGGTCTTGTCCAATTATGGTGAAACTTTTGAGAATGTGGATCTAAATGATCTCTATAGCTCACTACGTATCACCTCATAGTTAGGATTGTTTTTTTGATACGATGTGTATATTACATGGTATCTTTTTTAGTATTTGAAAAGATTAGGAAAACCATTCAGTTTTTCTTGAAATACGATGGACTAGAAATATTCTGCTTCAGCATTTTATTCCTTCTAAAAGAATAAAGTCTAAAGGGAGCTACTTTATTCATATGAGGAGGAATGGAAGTGGGGGATTATGTAAAGGTTGAGAGGGATGTTCAACTTTATGTTGAGGATCTTAACAGGAAGAGTAAAAAGCCAATATTGTTTATCCACGGGTGGCCTGCAAATCATAAGATGTTTGAATATCAGTTTAATCAGTTGCCTCGGTATGGCTATCGTTGCATTGGCATTGATTGCAGGGGCTTCGGATATTCTGATAAGCCATGGAAAGGCTACACATATAATCGTTTAGCGGATGATATTCGCATTGTAATAGATACACTTAAGCTGGAGAATGTCACACTTGTTGGCCATTCTACTGGGGGAGCAATCGCAATCCGTTATATGTCTCGCTATTATGGTGATAAGGTATCAAAGCTAGTTCTTCTTGCATCAGCAGCTCCAAGCTTAATACAACGCCCATATTTTCCATATGGTTTAAAAAAGGAAGATGTTACGGACATAATTGAAAAGACGTATAAGGATCGCCCAAAAATGCTTAGTGATTTTAAGGATATGTTTTTCTACCAAAAAATTTCTGAGCCATTTGCTGATTGGTTTTTTCAATTAGGAATTCAGGCTGCAAGCTGGTCGACTGCTGCTGTGGCCGAGACCTGGCTGAAAGAGGAGCAATTGTTTTTTGACCTTGGAACAATTGCTGTTCCGACTTTAATTTTGCATGGGATTCATGATCAGGTTTGTCACTTCCAGTTAGCAGAAGCACAAAAACAAGGAATAAAAAACTCGGTACTAATTCCGTTTGAAAATAGTGGACACGGATTGTTTTGGGAAGAACGTAATAAAGTAAATCAAGAACTAGTCCGATTTATTGGCTAGGTGTGTACTAAAGCAAACGATCATTGGAGGATGAAGAAAGTCCTTCAATGATTGAGATGATTTTTACAATTCCTTTGCTAAGATTTCCCCTGGTAACCCGTCTATTTCGCAAAGTTTTTCTGGAAAAAAAACATTATTACTCAATATTTTCTTTGATGCAGCATTGTTTGGAGCGATTATAGCAACAACACGTTCTAATCCTAATTGTTCACACCTTTCCAATAACTCCTTAGAGATTTGTCTGCAGTTCCCCTTTCCAAAATGTTCAGGCAAATGTAAATAGCCGAGTTCTGCCTCGCCTTGCTTACTAGGATTAAAATCTACTTTTCTAAGTTCTAAAAATAACTTTTCCTCTTTATAAAATCCTTCAAACTGTCAAAATCGTTTGAACGTTCATTTCTATCATGTCACTTTCGGAAATTTCACTGTGCCTCTTCAATTAGGAAAGCTCGTTCTGTCACCATTTTCATTACCTCTTATTACAATAATAGCTGAAAATAATAGGAGAAACTCTCCTCTTCAATCTTTTTAAATATAAGGAGATCTGCCATTCGTTTTCTGGATTTTGAAAAGTGTTTATTTTCATTATCAATAAATTACAGGAAAATTTAAGGAGTCCTCTCTTTATGTTTAAACGACTGAAAAATATAAACCACTTGACATTCACCCTCTATTGCATATAATAATCATATTAATCCGATGGTTTAGATGAGAATTGGAAAAGCAGGTGAGAAGATTGTTTTTAACGATAAACGAAGTTTCAAAGCAATTTAATAACCGTGAAAATAACATTGAAACTGTTTTAAATGATATAAATTTGCAGGTCAAAGAAGGCGAATTTGTTTCCATTTTAGGGCCTTCTGGTTGTGGGAAATCAACGTTGCTTTCAATTGTTGCCGGTCTTACAAAGCAGACATCAGGAGAACTTATTTTACAAGGAAAAAAAATTAATGGGCCTGGCAAGGAAAGAGGAATGGTATTCCAGCAAGCAGCTTTATTTCCATGGTTAACTGTTGAAGAAAATGTGATGTTTCCCCTCAGGAAAGAAATGTCTAAAAAAGAGGCAAAAGAAAAGGCACATAAATATTTATCATTGGTACAACTAAGCCCATATACAAAGCATTCACCTCACGAGCTTTCAGGTGGTATGCAGCAGCGTGTTTCGATTGCGAGAGCACTTGCGATGGATCCAGCGCTTTTACTAATGGATGAACCTTTCGGGGCGTTGGATGAACAAACACGTTCTAGATTACATGAAGTTCTTGAAAAGGTCTTTTTAGAAACAAAGAAAACGATTTTGTTTGTAACACATAGTATCCATGAAGCGCTTAAATTGTCTGACCGAATTGTTGTGATGGGAACTCAGCCTGGACGAATTTTAGATATTATTGAGCTTGATTTTCCGAGACCTCGCGAACAAGCACGTGAAGAGCTTTTACCATATGAAGAAAGAATCCAACAGTTATTAAAGTCGGAGATTGATAAAGTAATAGAAAAGGAGCAGCAATATGAAAACAGTCATTAAGCGAATACTGTTCTTCGGTATTCTGTTCATAGTATGGCAAGTTGCGGTAACAGTTTTAAATATTTCAGAATCATTGCTGCCTGCACCAACTGATGTGTTTACATCTCTTTATACGGGTTTTGCTGATATGACGCTAGTGTATGATTTGGCAGCAAGCTTTAAACGGTTAGCGATCGGACTAGTGATTGCCTTAACACTTGGACTTATTTTAGGTGTATTCTTAGCAAAATCAAAAACAGCGGATGAAACACTTGGTTCGTTAATTATTGCCCTTCAATCGGTACCTAGTATTGTTTGGCTGCCACTAGCAATTATGTGGTTCGGACTAAATGAAGCAGCTGTCACATTTATTATCGTCCTAGGTGCTACTCTTGTCATGACCTTAAATATGAGAACAGGCTTAAAAAATGTCCCACCTCTATATATTAAGGCAGCACAAACAATGAATTATAAAGGGTTTAGCCTTTTTTGGAAGGTTATGTTTCCAGCATCTATACCTTATGCAGTTACTGGTACAAGGCTTGCGTGGGCGTTTGCTTGGAGAGCATTGATGGCTGGTGAACTTCTAAGTACTGGACCAGGTCTAGGATATAAGCTAAAATTTGCTTCAGATTTTGGTGATATGAGCTTAGTTATTGCAATAATGCTTATGATTATGGTTATAGGGGTTATTGTTGATTTATTATTTTTCCAACGAGTTGAAAAAAGCGTCATGAAAAAGTGGGGCTTGGAACAGAATTAATTTATGGAGGGTAACATCATGAAAAAAGGATTATTACTTGCACTTATTTCGATTTTATTTATCGGTGTTTTAGCTGCATGTGGCTCTTCCTCAAGCTCAAATGGAGCAGGTGGAAGCAAGAAGGAGGTTGTGATTGGATATTTTCCAAACATTGACCACGTACCAGCAATGATTGCGAAGGAAAAGAAATATTTTGAGGAAGCTCTTGGAGATGATGTGAAAGTAACATACAAAACATTTCCAGATGGAGCTGCATTTATGACGGCATTAAAAACTGGCGATATTACAGCTGGTTTAGTTGGACCAGGACCCGTTATGAATAACTATGCTAACGGTGCTGATGTTAAGATTGTTGCAGGTGCATCTTCTGGTGGTACAGTTGTTGTTGCATCTAAGCAAAGCGGCATCCAATCTATTGATGACTTATCAGGAAAAACATTTATTACTCCTGGTGTAGGATGTACACATGATGTTCAAATGGAAACATTTTTAAAGGATTATGGAATTACATCAGCTCGTATTGGTGGAACTCTAAAACATGTTACAGGAAATCCAGCACAATATAGCGCTATGTTTGAATCAGGTAAAGTGGATGTTGCGGCTGTTCCAGAGCCATGGGCGTCACAACTAGTGAATGACGGAGCAAAGGTTATCGTTGATACAAAGGATATTGCTTATGGAACGACTCTACCAAATACCGTATTAGTCACATCAGGCAAATTAATTAAAGAAGACAAAGAGCTTGTTCAAAAGATTGTTAGTGCTCATGAAAAAGGTGTTCAATTTATTAATGACAATCCGGAAGAAGCACGTGATATTGCGATAAAAGCAATTAAAGAAATTACAGATCAAGAGCTTGACCCAGCAATAGTTGATAGTGCATGGAAACGTGTAACATATACAACAGAAGTGAATGCAGATGTCGTTCAAGATTTTGCTAATTCATCTTTTGAATTGAAATTCTTAAAAGAAAAACCTGAATTTAGTGAATTAATTGATACGCAATTTTTAACAAAGTAGGCGTTCTATATGAGAAAAATAGTATCGGTTTTTATTCTTGCTGTTCTTGGTATGGTAGGCTGCTCGCAGTCTATCAACCTTGAAGAGCATTTTTCATTAAATGGCACTGTTGGGTCACTTACTGCAATGAATCAAAATAATGAAAAGGTTGATATTCCGAAAGATTATAAGGATAAAATTTGGTTAGCAGCGTTTATCTTTACGAATTGTGATACGGTTTGTCCGCCGATGACGATGAACATGGCAACATTACAGAAACAGGCGAAGCAGGAGCATCTTGATATTGAATTTGTCTCATTTACAATTGACCCGGAAAATGATAAACCTGACGTTCTCAAAAACTTTGCGAAATCCTTTGGGGCAGATGAAAGGAATTGGAATTTCCTCACAGGGTATGACCAAGAGGTAATTGAATCATTTGCAAATACAAGCTATATTGCACCTGCTGCAAAGTTAGATGGATCTAATCAATTTGTTCATAGCTCTGCAATTTACCTTATGAAAGGTACAACGATATTAGAGCAATATGAAGTTTCAGCAGATGTACCTTATGAAAAAATTATCGAAGATATCAAACTATTACAATAATTGTATTGCAATCTATACTCGAATCATGTAAAGTTATAGAAAATAATAATTCTAAAATTTCATACATTTCTTATCAAGAGAGGCAGAGGGACTGGCCCTACGAAGCCTCAGCAACCGGTACAAAAACAAAGTAAAAGCTTATTGTGTCATGTTTGCTAAGTCTATTTATTCAGTTAGTAGTCTAAATGCAACATATCAATAAAGCTCTTTACGAGTACCAAGGTGCTAAATCCAGCAAGCCACACCAGCATTATGCTTGAGAGATAAGAAGGAGCGATCATCGTATATAAAGTCTTCTTCTTAATGAGGAAGACTTTTTTTGATCAATGAAAGTTTTTTGAATAGATAATGGGGAAAATCCTCTTAAATAATATCTAGTTTAAATGAATCACTCCAGCAAGGCTCTCCCGTTTTTTCGTAACCAAGGAGAAACAGACATAACTTATAACATTAGGATGGTGACTAGCAATGACACAACGTATTGAAACAAAATTAGCCCAAATTGGAAACCGTAGTGAAAATGTGACAGGGACGGTAAATCCTCCTGTTTATTTTTCGACTGCATATCGGCATGAGGGGATCGGGCAATCAACAGGATTTGATTATATTCGTACCGGAAATCCTACAAGAGGATTAGTAGAAAAGGCTATTGCTGATTTAGAGCACGGTGACCGTGGCTTTGCATTTAGCTCGGGTATGGCTGCGATTCAAACAATTATGGCTCTATTCCAAAGCGGTGATGAATTAATCGTATCAAGTGATTTATATGGTGGTACATATCGTTTATTTGAAAGAGAATGGCGAAAATATGGTTTGTCATTTAAATATGATGATTTTACAAACCCACAAGAAACAGAAAAACTGATTTCTGAAAAAACAAAAGCATTATTTATCGAAACACCTACAAATCCATTGATGCAGGAAACAGATATAAAAGAGCTTGCTGCGATAGCGAAAAAGCATGGCATTTTAGTTATCGTCGATAATACGTTTTATACACCTGTTATCCAAACACCAATTTTATTAGGGGCTGACATCGTTATCCATAGTGCAACAAAATATCTAGGAGGACATAATGATGTACTAGCAGGCTTAGTTGTTACGAAAGGGCAGGAGCTAAGTGATGAGTTCTTTCAACATCAAAATGCAATTGGCGCTGTTTTATCACCATTCGATTCATGGCTATTAATGCGTGGAATGAAAACATTATCTTTACGTGTGAGACAGCATGAACAAAACGCGCAAAAGGTTGCGCAATTTTTGGAGTCACATCCTGATGTACTTGATGTGTTATACCCTGGAAGAGGTGGGATGTTATCGTTCCGTCTGCAGGATGAAACATGGGTAAATCCGTTTTTAAAAGGCCTTAAAGTTATTTCTTTTGCTGAAAGCTTAGGTGGAATTGAAAGCTTCATTACGTATCCTGCAACACAGACACATATGGATATTCCTGAGGAAGTTAGAATTGCAAATGGTGTATGTAATCGATTGTTACGCTTCTCAGTAGGGGTAGAGCATGTAGAGGATATAATTGCTGACTTAGAACAAAGCTTTAAACAAATGAAGGGAGCTGAAGCATAATGAGCGAACATAATTGGACATTTCAAACGAAGCTCCTTCATAATGGGGCAAAGGTTGATCAAGGAACAGGTGCGGTAAGTGTACCAATACAACATGCATCAACCTTTCATCAATTTGATTTTGATGAATATGGAAAGTATGACTATTCCCGTTCTGGGAATCCAACCCGCGAAGCATTAGAGCAGGCAATCGCGGAATTAGAAGGTGGAACGAGAGGAATGGCGTTTGCCTCAGGAATGGCGGCAATTTCCACAGCATTCTTGCTATTATCCCAGGGAGATCACGTTGTAGTTACTGAGGATGTCTATGGGGGCACATTTAGAATTATTACTGATGTACTCACTAGATTTGGTATTGAACATACATTTGTTGATATGACTGACCTACATCAGGTCGCTTCAGCTATTCGACCAAATACGAAAGTTATTTATATGGAAACACCATCAAATCCATTATTAAAGGTTACAGATATTCGGGGCATCGTGAATCTTGCGAAGGCAAATAATTGTTTAACATTTTTAGATAACACATTCCTAACACCTGAATTGCAAAGACCGTTAGAGCTTGGTGTCGATGTCGTATTACATAGTGCGACAAAGTTTCTAGCAGGACATAGTGATGTGCTCGCAGGACTTGCTGTTGTTAAGGATGAGGAATTAGGAAATCGTTTATATAAGCTACAAAATGCATTTGGAGCAGTCCTTGGTGTACAAGATGCTTGGCTTGTTCTAAGAGGATTAAAAACATTGCATGTTCGATTAAAGCAATCTCAAGCCTCTGCACAAAAAATAGCAGAATATTTAAGCAAGCATGAAAAGGTCGAGCAAGTATACTATCCAGGATTAAGCTTCCATCCAGGATATGAAACACAGAAGTATCAAGCAGATGGACCAGGAGCAGTTCTCTCATTCAGACTGGCGGATGCAGAGGCCGTTAAAACACTTGTAAACAATGTGAAGCTCCCAGTATTTGCTGTAAGTCTTGGTGCAGTGGAATCAATTTTATCGTATCCAGCGAGAATGTCACATGCGGCAATGCCAGCAGAGGAACGAGAAAAGCGTGGTATTACAGACGGTTTATTACGACTTAGCGTTGGCTTAGAAAATGCAGATGACATTATAAAAGACTTTGAGGAAGCATTAGAGAAATTACCTGTAAAGCAAAGTACAAAATAATTAATATAATAAGAGATGACAAAATTGTTTTAGCGAAGACTTATTTTGTCATCTCTTTTTTCTGTAAAACTAAAAGGAGACATATCAAATTATTGTTACGTTTCATGCTAAACAGAGGTAGTTTGATGTATTAATATCATTTTATAATTCTTCGATAAAAAGGATAAAGCGAAAATATGCTTTTTGTCTATTTAAATTTCATTATTTTTACTCAGTACGTTTATACTTATCTATTAATGGTAGTTTTAATCAGTATATTGAAAAACCGCTTTTATTTGAGCAGTTATCGTGATTTCACCGGATTGGATTGGTGGGGCAAACGCTTCGGTGCTTACAGCGATTTGGTAAGTATCTCTACTTAATGGTTGAATTTGTTGTATAGTTTGTTCTGTTAATTTTATTGGTGTTTTTAGATAAGTTACACCTATCGTTCTAGAAATTTCCCTTGCCTTTTCCTTTGCATTTTGGATAGCCATTTTTAAAGCTTCTTGATAATGAAAGTCGGGATTAGATAGTCGAAATTGTAAATTACTAGTTCGGTTTGCCCCATTTTCAATAACAACTCGATAAATAGTGGCAATTTTTGAAAGGTCTCTTACTTTGATTTGGAATAAATGCTCCACTACATAGCCCCTAAATATCGACTGTCCCTCTACAAAATCGTATTTTGGATTAATTGAATAGACAATCGAAGTTATATCGTTTTCTTCTATTCCAATCTCTTTTAATGCTTCAAGTAGCTGATTCGATTTTTGTGTATTCTCCTCCTGTGCTGTTTGAATTTGCATATTTTCAGTTACAACTCCAACATTTAATAGTGCTTCGTCAGGCTTAACTGACACAGTTCCACTTCCGTTAACCGTCATTGTAAAATGCCCCTTATGACGGTACGAATTGGTAGCTGAACGATAATGATGACGAAAGGAAGCCGGATCCATCGTGTAAAACATTCATTTTCACGCTCCTTTTTTTAATAATGGATTTTAAAAGGGACGAACATTTTGCAGCTGCATGATTTTTACAACCATTTCCCCTATTTGTCTCCCTAACCGTAGCCCTTCATCATTATCTGCTTTAAAATGGACACCAGCATAGAGACGTGATTGAGCACTTTCCTTCATTAATGCTGATAATCTGACAGACTCTGAAGGAAAGAAGTATCCTAATAATACTTCTGAACAGCCTGCGATCGTTGCATGTGCAGAGGGGTAAGCAGGAAATCGAGGGGTGAAAACAACTGTAGCTAAGCTTTGAACAAATTGGATTGGACGGGCAACATCCCAAAGATATTTGAAATACCATGACATTACACAAGTATCATTTATCGCTGCATGATAATATCCGAGCATTCTTGCACAGCTTGGAGTGCCTAATTGGTATTTTTCTGCTAATTCGTATAAAAGTGAAGAAATTTTTGCTGTAAGCTCGCCTGTAGCCCAATATTCGGCAGATTTCCTTTGCTCAGCTGTTAATGAAAGAAGTGTTTGTTTTACGATAAATAATTCATGGTCCCAATCAATTTGATTTGGCTGCTTAATAGTCCATTTAATTGGTTGCTTCAAAACATCTAAAAATTGATGATTTGCACCTCTATATATAAAAAACATTGGCCAAAATGCAGGCTCAGAATGTCCTCTAGGTGGAGTTGCCTCGTTAGGATAAGGATGTTCTGACCATCTTCGGTACTGTGTTGGCATAATGCACTCAGCCCTTATGAAAAACGATAATTTAAAAGAAAAGTTCCTTCTATCTTATTAGAAAAGACAGAAATTATAGAACGAATAATTTAACATCTGCCGTAAAAAAGTTTTAATAAGGCAATCGAAAAGCTTTTTCTTTTTGTCATCTCATTTCTTAATTTTATGCATGTACCGAAAAGTTTCCTCATATATAAAAAAGTAAGCTATTGCTTTTTGCACAATTTAGAAAAGGGGGAGCAAAATGAAAAAATTGAAGAATAGCTTGTTATTTCCTATATTGCTTTTATGTATGATGGTGATCGCTGCATGTGGTGGAGGAACTGAATCAGGAGGTTCTGCCAATGATGAGAATGCTGATACAGATACAAAATCAGGTGAAAGCCAGGATTTAAGCTTATTAACAGGTGGTACAGGTGGTACATACTATCCACTTGGTGGACAAATTGGGAAAATCATTTCTGATAATACAAATGCAAAAATTACTCCACAAACATCTGGCGCATCAGCTGAAAATATGGAAACATTGCGAGCTGGTGAAGCGGAGCTAGCATTCTCGCAAACAGATATTACTGCATATGCCCTTGAAGGAAAAGAGATGTTTGAAGGTGATCCAATTGACAACATTCAAGCGATAGCTTCATTATATCCAGAAACAATTCAGCTAGTCACAACTAAGAAGAGTGGGATTGAGTCTGTTGAGGATTTAAAAGGAAAGGCAGTTTCGATTGGAGCTCCCGGATCAGGTGTCTATATTAATGCAGTACAAATATTAGAAATCCATGGAATGACAGTTGATGATATTAAAGCGCAAAACCTTTCGTTTGATGAATCAACAGATGGCATTCAATCAGGAACAATTGATGCAGCTTTTGTGACTGCCGGTACACCAACTGGAGCTGTTGAAGCTTTAGCTGCTCAGGAGGATGTTGTCATTGTTCCGATTGCAGATGATAAAATCAAAAGTTTAATGGAGAAATATCCTTATTATGCAGAGGATACAATTACAAGCGGAACATATAATATTGAATCTGATGTAAAAACTGTCGCAATTAAAGCAATGTTAGTAGCAACTAAAGATCTTGATGAAACACTCGTCTATGACATGACAAAAGCATTATTTGAAAATACCGATAAAATCACACATGCAAAAGGTGAATTAATCAAAGCAGAGACTGCTCTTGAAGGTTTAGGGGATTTAGAATTACACCCAGGAGCTGCTAAATATTTTGAAGAAAAAGGAATAACTAAGTAAGCGAATGTCGATAGGTTTTTCTAACCTATCGGCTTTACTATAATTTTTGTTTTTTTAAAAGGGGAGTATGATGAAGAAAACGATCATAAAAACAATAATAATTATCCTTATCCCCCTCATACTTTTCGTAATTGGTTTACTGTTTTACTATCCATCTTTTAAAGTGATTGCATTCTCATATGAGGACAGTGAACAGCTTCTAGCATATTTACCATTAAAAGAGGAAAAAACCTTTCAACTAAAATATACACATTCAATCCATTTGTCAGATGTTATTGAGACTTATGAAGCAACATCCAAGAATATTAAGTTAACAACCTTAGAATATGAGGACTTTGCAGTTGGAATGCCTTCTAATGCAGAAGGTGATGAAATATTTAAAGTCACGAATGGGAAATATCAGATAACAAATATGAAGCGAATATTCCCATATATTGATTTAAGAATCGGACAAGTGAGAGCAAATCATCAATTAATCTATTTGAATAAAACATACACTCTTTCAGATTATATAAAACCTGGAACATGGGTAAGAATTTCACTAAAACGGATTTCGCTTTGGCAACAATTGAAGGGAGTGAATCTATAATGGCTGAAATAGAAAAACAATTAACTGAAGAAGAACAACAAGAGTTAATCGCAAAATATGATCCAGAAGCGGGGACAAGGAAATTAACAGGTATCCTTGGATATATTGCATTTTTTGGTCTGCTTGCCTTTTCACTATTTCAATTATATACGGCCATCTTTGGTGTATTTACCGCACAAATTCAACGGACCGTACACTTAGGGTTTGCTTTGTCGCTAATCTTTTTGCTTTTTCCAGCCAATCGTAAAAAACAAAAAACAGGTAGATTCCAAATTACATGGTATGACGGCATATTAGCAGTTTTTAGTATAGGTGTCGGTGCTTACTGGCCATTATTTTTTGACGATCTTGTAATGAGTGTAGGCCGCTTAAGTACATTAGATTTCATTGTTGGTGCAATAGCGATTTTATTAGTTTTGGAGGCAACAAGACGAGCGGTAGGCTTACCGATTATGATTATTGCTGTTATTTTTGTTTTATACGGTTTGTTTGGTCAATACATGCCCGGCTTTCTTTCTCATCGCGGATTAACTTTAGAACGTTTGGTGCAAACGATGTTTTTTACAACTGATGGGATATTAGGAACACCATTAGCTGTTTCATCAACCTTTATATTCTTATTCCTCTTGTTTGGAGCATTTCTTATAAGAACTGGAGTTGGGCAATATTTTAATGACTTATCAATAGCAGTTGCAGGCCGCAGAATTGGTGGTCCTGCAAAGGTTGCGATATTTTCAAGCGCCCTGCAAGGAACAATTAGTGGCAGTTCAGTTGCAAATGTTGTTACATCAGGAGCATTTACAATTCCGATGATGAAAAACCTTGGCTACAAAAAGGAATTTGCTGGTGCTGTCGAGGCAGCATCGTCTACAGGCGGGCAACTTATGCCACCTATAATGGGAGCTGCAGCGTTCCTCATGGTTGAGTTTATTGGAAACGGCATTACTTATTGGGATATTGCTAAGGCAGCTGCAATTCCGGCAATTCTATACTTTGCAGGAATATGGATTATGACTCATTTTGAAGCAAAGCGAATTGGACTTAGAGGGTTAACGAAAGAAGAAATGCCTAGTCGGAAAGAAATATTTAGTAAAATCTATCTTCTTCTTCCTATACTAACAATCGTTGTTTTATTAATGGCAGGCGTAATCGTCACACATGCTGCTTTATACTCTATCTTAGTCGCAATCCTTGTAAGTTTAATTAATAAGGAAACGAGAATGGGTCCAAAGGAGTTTGTTTTTGCATTAGTAGAAGGTGCACGAACAGCTCTTGGGGTAGCAGCGGCAACAGCAGCAGCTGGTATAATTGTAGGAATTGTTACAAAAACCGGATTGGGATTAAAGCTAGCAAATGGTCTAGTTGATTTAGCAGGAGGATATTTAATTCCAACACTTATATTAACAATGATCGCTGCACTTATACTTGGAATGGGCTCACCAACAACGGCTAATTATGTTATCACATCAACGATCGCAGCACCAGCTATTATCCTATTAGGTGTACCTGATTTATCTGCACATCTATTTGTCTTCTATTTTGGAATTATTGCAGATATTACACCACCGGTTGCTCTAGCGGCCTTTGCAGCAGCAGGTGTAGCAGGAGCAGAGCCATTTAAAACAGGAGTCGATTCAGCGAAATTAGCAATCGCTGCCTTTATTATCCCATACGTCTTCGTTCTCTCACCTGAATTACTCATGATTGATACAACCTGGTATGAATTAGTGTGGGTAATCCTTACATCTGTTTTAGGAATGATCGCAATAGGAGCTGCAATTATCGGATATTGGATGAGAAAGATGCACTGGCTAGAACGAATCGTTAATATCATTTCTGGATTATTGCTCATATATCCAGAAAGAATTTCAGATATTACAGGCTTAATCCTATTTGTTGCAATGTTTGCGTTACAATATATTTGGAAACGGAACAATGATCAAAAAAATAAGCCTAACATGGCCGTGGAAAGTTAAGAATGCTAGATAACATGATGTAGTAATCTCCACTTACCTATAGGAGATTACTACATTCTACTTAATTTAGAGGTGCTTATATTTTCCGGGAAATAAGTCGAATTGTGAAATTAGATTGATATGTTAGAAAAGTATTGACTATATACCCTATAATAAATATAATAGAAAATGTAACTTATAAATACGACTTGTTAGCTCAGTGGGAGAGCACTTCCTTGACAGGGAAGGGGTCGGGGGTTCAAGTCCCTCACAGGTCATTACTTGAATAACGTTGGATAAAAGGGTTTCTCTTAATTGAGAAACCCTTTTATTTTTTATCTTATTTTTGATAAGTAAAGGAAAAGGATTTTGATACCTGGTTACCTCGCCAAAATATAGCACTTAAAAATGAAATATATGTCAGTCTCTTTTACTTATAAGACTATGTGAATTTATTATTGACTTCTTCTTTTAACTAATATAGTTTTATATGGTGATTATTAACAAAGGGGGTATATAGTATGAGTGCAGAAGTAGTAATAAATAATGATATAACTTCTCAAAGAAATGAAAAATCATACTTTGATGGAGGTTTACTTCAGTACATAGGTTGGTCTATCTTAGGAGTTCTCGTTACGGTATGTACGCTTGGAATTTGCTATCCTTGGTCTTTTACTATGATTTTTAGTTGGAAAGCTAAGCATACGGTAATTAATGGTAGACGTTTAAAATTTACTGGAACAGCGATTGGACTATTCGGTAACTGGATTAAATGGTGGTTCCTCTGTATTATTACTTTAGGAATCTATAGTTTTTGGTTATTTATTGCTCTAGAAAAATGGAAAACAAAACATACTGTATTTCAAAATTAATAAAGAAGTCCTCTGCTTATGCAGAGGTCTTTTTACTTGTTAAAATAAGCAAACTGCTTTACTTTATTCTCTTTGCTCTTAATAGAAGTAAGGTAAGTGATGTAGTTTTTGTTACGAGTAGGAAATTTTTCGCAAGTACCTTTAAAAATAAAAGAATAGAGAAGGGTTATCAATGAGGGCTAATTAAAGGCGAATAACAAAAGGCCAAAATTGCAGATTTTCATCTGTGAACGACTTTTTACTAAATGGGAATAAGACAAGAGAAGATTATCTAAACATTTTTAACGAGACAGTCGGGAATATAGATGAAGGTTTATTTATTTTAAACCAACACCAATATTCCTTTACTTAAATATTGGTAATAAGCCAAATAATGTGACACAAAAATAGTATGATAAGTTGGTCATACGAATCAGTTGTTCCCTTAAAATGTGAATTAAATAATAGATTTATTAGGATCAATAATATCACTTAAAACTAATATTTCATCATGAATTTGTTTTTTTAAGTTTGTATCGTCACATCTTTTGTAATCTTGTATTAATGAATAAAGTTCTTCAATAAATATAGTCATTTCTTCACTAGAGATCATAATTAAACTCCTTTACATAAACTAATTTAATTATGGGTATTTAGTTCTATTAATTCAATTATTTTCATTGAACTTACATTGGATAAATTTCGACATTAGAAAGGTAGAGCACCGAGGTACGCACCTTGTGTAAATTGAATAGTCCCTGTTTGCATGGACTATTTAAAACATGATTCAACTAGAGAACCATTTAATGCAATTATAAAATTTTTAAATCACAGTTGACTTATCGGAAATATCCGATTAATATATTGTTAGCTTAATAAATAATTAGTTGATTGGACCACCAAAGACTACAATTTCTCTTTTTTTCAAAGGAGATGATTGTAGTCTTTCTTTTTTAGGAGGAAAGTACATGAATAGTTATAGTTATATCTCACATTTGGAGTGCCCGAAATGCGGTGAATTATATAAGGGCAATCATATTTATCAATTATGCAAATGTGGTTCACCGTTATTAGTACGATATGACTTAGAGAAAGTGAAGGGGAATGTGTCACCTGAGGAGATTGCAAATCGCACTAATAGTTTATGGCGTTATCATGAGTTACTACCGATACAACAACAGAAAAATGTAGTAACACTTGGTGAAGGGATGACTCCTTTTGAAAAACTACCATCTCTCGGTGCTGAGTTTGGATTAAATAATTTGTACATAAAGGATGAAGGGGTCATTCCAACCGGTTCTTTTAAAACTAGGGGGGCAAGTGTAGGGATTTCAAAGGCGAAAGAACTAGGTGTTAATCATTTAGCGATGCCAACGAATGGTAATGCAGGTGCTGCTTGGGCATTATATGCCGCAAAAGCTGATATAAAAGCGACCATTGTTATGCCTTTAGATGCGCCACAAATTACGCGTAAGGAGGTTTACATTGCAGGTGGGAACTTGCACCTTATTGACGGGTTAATTAGTGATGCAGGTAAAGTAGTGAGTAGTTTAGTTCAAAACTATGGAGTATATGATGCTTCTACGCTTAAAGAGCCATATCGAATTGAGGGCAAAAAGACAATGGGATATGAGATTGTTGAACAATTTGGTTGGAAGGTCCCGGATGTTATATTGTACCCAACTGGAGGTGGAGTAGGGATCATTGGAATTTATAAAGCACTTCTTGAATTACAGCAATTAGGATGGATTGAGGATAAGAAGCTTCCACGTTTAGTAGCTGTTCAAGCTGAGGGGTGTGCTCCAATTGTTGAAGCTTGGAATAAAGGGGAAATGGAATCAAAGTTCTTTGAAAATTCAATTACATGTGCTTTTGGAATCAACGTCCCTAAAGCTATAGGAGATTTCTTAGTTCTTAAGGGAATTTATGATACAGAAGGCTGTGCGATTGCTATTTCTGAAGAGGAAATTTTGCGAACACAAAAGCTGATCGCATCGTTAGAAGGGAATTTCGTTTGTCCAGAAGGAGCAGCAACCTTTGCAGCAGCTAGGATTCTACATGAAAAGGGGTGGCTCGATGCAAATGAGCATGTCGTCTGCCTCAATACAGGTTCGGGTTTAAAATATCCTGAAACTGTTGTAATCGAAGGTGTAGAAACGATTAAACCAGGGCAGGAAATTTTGTTGAATATTTAATTGATAGTTGGTGAGGAAATTGACATTTGATTGGGAGTATATTGTGAATGTACTACCATATTATCAAACTGCACTGTGGATAACGGTGAAGCTTGCTAGTATTGGTATATTATTTGCGGTATTAGTTGGTTTGATTTGCAGTGTTATTCAGTATTTTAAGATAAAGATACTTACTAATATTGTAAAAGTATATTTAGAAATTGCACGGAACACACCACTATTAATTCAATTATTCTTTTTATACTATGGGTTACCAAAAGTAGGGATTACGTTAAGTGAGGAACTGTGTGGAATTATTGGCCTAACATTTTTAGGTGGAGGTTATATGGCTGAAGTATTCAGAGCAGGATTTGAGGCTGTCTCAAAAACTCAAATTGAAACTGGTAAAGCAATTGGTCTCAGTAACTTACAATTAATGAGGTATGTTATTATTCCGCAAGCTTTTTCTTATAGTGTTCCTGGATTTGGTGCAAATTGTATTTTTCTTATTAAAGAAACATCTATTTTTAGTGGAATAGCAATCTTAGAACTTACGAATACAACGAAAAATCTCATGGGAATATTTTATAAAACAAATGAGGCATTATTTATGCTAGTCATTGGGTATTTAATTATTCTACTTCCATTAATATTGTTTTTAACATGGCTAGAAAGGAGAGTTAGACATGCTGAATTCGGGAATTAATGTTCTTTTTGAAGGCCTAAATATGCAGCGTTTATTTGAAGGACTTCTCGTGACATTACGTGTCGCTCTCATAGCAGTCGTTATTACAATTGTAATGGGGTTCATGATCGGAATTATTCGAACATCGAAAAATAAACTAATTCAAGTTATCTTTAAAATTTATTTGGAGCTGTTTCGGATCATTCCTATTCTTGTCTGGCTGTTTGTAATCTATTATATTATTCCTGCTAATTTTAACTTTAATTTAAGTTCAGAAGCAGTAGCGCTTATTGTCTTTAGTTTATGGGGAGTAGCAGAGATGAGCGATATAGTACGGGGGGCAATTATTTCATTGCCAAGACACCAAATTGAGTCGAGTAAAGCGATTGGTTTAAGTGTTGTTCAAATGTACAGATTTGTTCTTATACCACAAGCTATAAAGCGAACAATTCCCCCGATGATAAATTTAGCAACGCGAATGATAAAAACTACTGCTCTATTAACTATGATTGGGGTTATTGAAGTAATTAAAGTTGGTCAACAAATCATCGAAGTAAATAATATTACCTATCCAATGGTTGCGTTTTGGATATACGGGTTTATCTTTTTCTTATATTTTTGTATTTGTTTCCCATTATCGTACTTTTCGAGAAAGCTAGAACAAAAATGGGCAGCATAAGGAGTTGTATACAACGTGGTTAAGCAAGTTCCTATTTTACAAGTAAAAGGTCTTATTAAAAAGTATGGTGATAAAGTTGTTTTAAATGGCATTGATTTTGAGGTTGAAAAAGGAAAGGTTATTGCGATTTTAGGACCCTCTGGTTGTGGGAAAAGTACACTTCTTCGCTGTCTTAACGGATTAGAGGAGGTACATGGAGGAGATATATTACTCGAGAATGAGAGTCTAATTAACGAATCAACGAAATGGCAAGAGGTAAGACAACGGATTGGAATGGTTTTTCAAAGCTATGATTTATTTCCTAACTTAAGTGTAATGGAAAATATCTTGTTGTCCCCATTGAAGGTTCAAAAACGCAAACGCCAAGAAGCAGAGAGACAAGCTATCGAATTACTTGAGCGTGTCGGCTTAGTGGAACGGGCAAATGATTATCCAAGGCAGTTATCCGGAGGGCAAAAGCAACGTATTGCAATTGTCAGAGCATTATGTATTAATCCGGAGATAATGTTATTTGATGAGGTGACTGCATCCCTTGATCCGGAAATGGTTCGTGAAGTATTGGAAGTGATTGCACAATTAGCAGAACAAGGGATGACAATGCTAATTGTGACACATGAAATGAATTTTGCGAAACTAGTTGCAGATGAAGTGATTTTTATGGATAAAGGAAACATAATTGAGCATGCATCTTCAGAGCAATTTTTCTTAAAACCACAAACAGAGCGCGCTCAACAGTTCCTTAATATATTACAATTTTAGGAGGAATAAAAAATGAGAAAGAAGTTTTGGGTTGTATTATTGTCAGTCATAACAATAGTTGTGATAACAGCATGTGGAAATAGTAAAACAAGTACTGGAAATACCGAAAATGGAACAGATTCATCAGGGAAAGTTACGTCAGTAATTGATGCTATTAAAGAGCGTGGCAAATTACGAGTTGCTGTATTTAGCGATAAACCCCCATTTGGTTATGTCGATGAAAAAGGGGAATATCAAGGCTATGATATTGTGTTGGCAAAACGTCTTGCCAAAGATTTATTAGGTGATGAGTCAAAGATTGAGTATGTATTAACAGAACCACAAGCAAGGGTAGACTTATTAAAATCTGATAAAGTTGATATTGTGTTAGCGAATTTTACTGTTACCCCTGAACGTCAAGAACAAGTTGATTTTGCTAATCCTTATATGAAGGTGGCAATTGGTGTCGTTTCACCAAATTCAGCAAAAATTGAATCTGTTGAACAATTAAAAGGGAAAAAATTAATCGTTCCAAAAGGTACTACTGCAGAAACATATTTTATGAAAAACCACCCAGATATTGAACTTGTAAAATATGATCAAATAACGGAAGCGTTTGAAGCATTAAAGGATGGACGTGGAGCTGCAATGGCACAAGATAATGCATTATTATTTGGCTGGGCAAATGAAAATTCTAATTTCACAGTTGGCTTACCATCTCTAGGGGAATTGGATTATATTGCACCAGCTGTGAAAAAGGGAAATACAGAGCTATTAGATTGGTTAAATAAAGAGCTTGAAACTTTAGGAAAAGAACAGTTTTTCCACAAAGCATATGATGAAACATTAAAGCCAGCTTTCGGTGATGATATTAGTGCAGATGATGTAGTTGTTGAAGGAAAAGTTGAGGAGTAATATTCTAATAGCTGGTGGAGATTATATAGGTAAAAGTAAAGGGAAAATCACTACGAAAAGATTCTGATCTAATTAAAAAAGTACAGGGTGTGGGATTAATTTTATATAAATTTGAGTTGACAGGTAGGAATAATAGGGAATATAATATCCATAAGTAATTAACCTAGCTGATCGGAACACCGAAGGCATAATCAATCATAAAATTGGTTATGCCTTTTTTGTTTAGCTAAGAGTTAGAAGCATAGGTAATAAGAAAAATAATTATGTAAGCCGACTGGAAAACTAGAGGCTCTCAAAAGAGTAATGTCTGTTACTTTTTTGAGGGCCTTTTCTCATTCAGTAATTTATGCAAAGGAAATACATCTATTTTATCACTTGAATAACAGGGGGGTTTTAGGATGAACTTGCGGATTTTATTATTCTTGACACTTAGCATCTTCTTAACGTTTGTTGCAGGATGCAGCTCACCATCTAGTGGTGAAGAGAAGGGGGGGTCAACAGAAAAAGAAGAAAAAACAATTCATATTGGTTATCAAAAATTTGGAACATTAAACATTTTAAAGGCTGATAAAAGCTTGGATGAAGCATTAGAGAAAGAGGGCTTCACAGTAAAATGGACAGAATTTCCTGCAGGTCCTCAATTACTCGAGGCGTTAAATGTAGGCAGTATTGATTTTGGTCACACTGGTGAAGCACCGCCAATTTTTGCTCAGGCTGCGGATGCGCCGCTAATCTACTTTGCTAATGAACCACCTAATCCAAAAGGAGAAGCCATTATTGTTCCAGAGGATTCTTCGATAAAAACGATTAAGGATTTAAAAGGGAAGAAAATTGGATTGAATAAAGGTTCAAATGTCCATTATTTGCTCGTAAAAGCCCTTGAAAAAGAGGGAATTAAATATGAAGAAATTGAAACTGCATTTCTTCCACCAGCTGATGCACGAGCCGCATACGAAAAAGGGGAAATTGATGCTTGGGTTATATGGGACCCGTTTTTAGCAGATACAGAGCTTTCAACTAAAAGTCGAATTATTGCCGATGCAACGGGATTGGCTGCGAATAGAGAGTTCTTTCTTGCATCACGAACATTTGCAGAGAAAAATCAAAAGGTTTTAGATATCATCTACGAGGAACTTGAAAAAACTGAAGAGTGGGTATCTAAAAATCCAAAAGAAGCTGCAGAGTATTTATCACCTCAAATTGGGATGGATGTCGAAACGTTAGAACGTACTCTAACGAGAAGAACATTTGGTTTAGAAAAGATTACGAAGGAAGTAATCGAAGACCAGCAAGGGATAGCGAACCAATTTTACGAACTAGAGTTAATACCGAAACAAATTAAAGTTGAAGAAGCTACAACAAATGAAAAATAGGAAAGGATGAGTTTGATGAATATATTCTGGTTTATTCCAACACATGGGGATTCAAGATATTTAGGAGTTACTACGGGTGGTAGAGAAGTTAATTTGTCATACCTTAGACAAGTGGCACAGGCTGTTGACTCGTTAGGATATAAGGGAGCGTTACTTCCAACAGGGCGTTCTTGTGAAGATGCATGGGTCGTAGCTTCTTCCTTAATCTCTGTTACATCACAAATGAAATTTCTTGTTGCAGTTCGACCTGGTTTAACATCCCCTTCACAAGCTGCAAGAATGGCATCGACGTTTGACCGCTTATCTAATGGGAGATTGTTGATTAATGTAGTTACAGGTGGAGATCCCGTTGAGCTAGCTGGTGACGGATTAAACCTAAATCATAGAGAAAGATATGAATTGACTGACGAATTTCTAACGATATGGCGCAAATTATTATCAAATGAAGAAGCGAATTTTGAAGGAAACTATTTAAATGTTAGCGGCGGAAAATTGCTATATCCACCCGTACAATCTCCTTATCCACCCTTATATTTTGGGGGATCTTCACAAATAGGCCATGAAGTAGCTGCTAAGCATATTGATGTATATCTAACTTGGGGTGAACCACCTGAAAAGGTTAAAGAAAAAATTTCACATGTAAGCAAGCTAGCTAAGCAGCAAGGAAGAACCGTACGTTTTGGAATTAGACTCCATGTTATTGTTAGGGAAACAGAAGAAGAAGCATGGAGGGCAGCAAATGAATTAATCAAATATGTAGACGATGATTTAATTGCTGAGTCTCAGAAAATCTTTTCTCGCTTTGATTCTGAAGGTCAAAGAAGAATGTCCCAATTACATTCTGGAAGTAAGAATAACTTAGAAGTAAGTCCGAATCTATGGGCAGGTGTAGGTTTGGTTAGAGGTGGAGCAGGTACTGCGCTAGTTGGAGATCCTAAAACAGTTGCTCAGAGAATGAGAGAATATGAGGAAATAGGAATTGAGACTTTTATTCTCTCAGGTTATCCACATTTAGAAGAGTCGTATCGTGTAGCGGAGTTGCTGTTTCCATATTTAGAAATAGAAAAACCATCTAATCATGGCAATCCAAGTATTGTTAGTCCCTTTGGGGAAATCGTAGCGAACGATCTTTACCCGAAAAAACTAAATGCAAATGGGTGATAGATATGAAGAAAGGTGTTAAACAATTTGTGCAGTGGTTGGTTCCATTGCTGTTACTTATTACATGGCAGGTACTATCTTCAGTTGGCTTTATCTCTTCTAGAATTTTACCAAATCCATTAGATATTTTTAAGGCAGCAATTGAACTTACGAAATCTGGACAATTATTTAGTGACATTAGTATTAGTACGAAGAGGGCTTTTTTCGGATTTATTATTGGAGGTGGGATAGGGTTTTTACTCGGTCTTTGGAATGGTTTGTCTAAAGTAGCGGAAACGCTATTCGACACTTCTATCCAAATGATACGGAATATACCACATCTTGCTTTAATTCCCCTCGTCATTTTATGGTTTGGAATTGAAGAGGAAGCAAAGTTATTTTTAGTAGCACTTGGAACATTTTTCCCAATCTACTTAAATACATTTCACGGTATTCGCTCAGTTGATCCTTCGTTAATTGAAATGGGAAAGGTTTATGGTCTAAGCGGATTTAGTTTATTTCGACATATCATTTTTCCAAGCGCTCTTTCCTCTATTTTAGTAGGTGTTCGTTTTGCACTAGGAATTACATGGGTGACATTGATTGTTGCTGAAACAATTGCAGCAAACTCTGGAATTGGCTATTTGGCAATGAATGCGAGAGAATTTATGCAATTAGATGTCGTCGTCTTAAGTATCATTTTATATGCAATTCTAGGAAAGCTTTCTGATTTTATCGCTAAAATCGCAGAGAGACGTTTTCTAAAATGGAATCCGAATTTTCAAAAATAGGAGGAGCATCGTGAATAGTAGAAGAGAAACCATGTTAGAGCTTGAAAGTGTTCAAAAGTCATTTGGGCGGCAAGATGTTTTAACCGGAATTGACCTTAAAGTAAATAAAGGTGAATTTATAGCGATTGTTGGGAAAAGCGGCTGTGGAAAAAGTACTTTACTGCGATTGATAGCTGGCTTGGAGCATCCAACAGGAGGAGAATTATTACTAAATGGAAAGTCAATAAATGAACAGAATTCTCCTGCTAAAATTATGTTTCAAGATGGTAGACTTCTTCCGTGGAAAACCGTAGAACAAAATGTTGGTTTAGGTTTAAAAAAGGAAAATCAAGAGAAAATTACAAAAATGCTGGAACAGGTAGGATTATCAGAGCGGGCTAAAGATTGGCCAGCTGTTTTATCTGGTGGGCAAAAACAAAGAGTCGCATTAGCAAGAGCGTTAGTACATGAACCTGAACTTCTGTTATTGGATGAACCACTAGGAGCACTTGATGCGTTAACTCGAATAGAGATGCACCAGCTAATAGAGGATTTATGGAAGCAAAAACAATTTACAGCTATTCTTGTTACACATGATGTGGAAGAAGCAGTCGCGTTAGCAAATCGAGTTATTGTCATTGATAGAGGTGTAATTACTATGGAGCAAACGGTAAATCTCTCTTACCCAAGACAGAGAGAACATCCTGTTTTTAATAAAACAGTTAGTAAGATATTAAATGTTATATTAGGGAAAGAAAACGTTATTGAGAAGAATATTCCTTTACTTACTACGTATCAGTAGAAGTTTTGCAATCATAGAAAGGTCAAAAATTAATATATTCTGATTGTATTGCCGATCGAAAAAAGAAGGCTAACCGTAATTAAGGTTAGCCTTTTAATTATAGCTAGATCATCTTTTAAAAAATTGAGAAACATAAAGGAGGTAATATGTTATGCAAAGGAGTGTTTCTAATAGGCAGGAGCAACATATAAAAACAGCCTTGCATATAACACCTTCGCTCAATCTACCTGACCTTAGTTTCTATAATATATGTAATCAACAGTATAGGATTAATCGTGGTGTTTATAATACGATTGATGATTGGTTCTTTAAGTATGGAATCATCGATGTCGTTTACAGACGTATTTATATTCTTGCCTTTTTGGATTTTGTCTCAACTAAATATAAGGATAAAGCTGGATCTAGTAAATATATAAGATTTGGGCATGGGGGACTAACGAAAGCGTTAAATACCTTTATTTCTTCTTATATAAATGAAGAAGAGGCAGTGGAAAATAATGATTTTAGGGGGAAGAGTCATGAAGGAAAAATTTCCAGTGATTGCAGGAGCGGAATCCTTTTTTCTTAAAGGAAATGATATAGGCTTGCTGCTTTCCCACGGATTTATGGGGACTCCTCAAAGCGTACAATATATAGGAGAAAAATTATTTCATTTAGGATATACGGTCTGTGCACCAAGGCTAAAGGGGCACGGTACTCATTATAAGGATTTAGAAAAATCATCCTATCAGGATTGGTTACTAGATCTTGAAATCAATTATAAATTATTAAAAGAAACATGTTCCTCTATTTTCGTTATTTGTCAATCAATGGGTGGAACATTAGCACTTTGGATGGCAAAAAAATATAAGGATATTAATGGATTAGTCCTTATTAATGCAGCATTAAATGTTCCGAATTATGAAAAATGGATTGGAAAAACAATTCCAAAGTATATTCATGAATCAGAACCAGATATTAAGCAAGAGAATGTCTATGAGATAACATATAACAAGGTTCCGATTAAATCAATAAACCAACTGCAATTGCTTATGGAAAAAACGCCAGAATTTCTACAAGCAATAACTAATCCCACAGTATGCTTTAAATCAGCTGAAGACCATGTTGTACCACCTGAAAATACGGATTTTATCTACCAACACATTAGTTCTATTCATAAAAAGGTTATTACACTCCATAATTCCTATCATGTCGCATCAATGGACAATGACAAGGACAATATTGTCAAATATACACATCAATTTATACAGAAAACCTTGGAAGAAAAAGCTGTTGAATTGTAATGATAGTTTTCATAAAGAAAACTGTAAAATCAGATTGAAAACAGGGCACTTTGATGATAATATAAAAATACCAAAAAATACCATTATTGTCCGACTAGTTCACTAGAGGCTCTTATCCTTTACATATTTAAAGGTAAGGGCCTTCTTGCTCTGACGAAATACAACAATTTTTAAGGGGGTGAATTCTCGTCATCAACGTAGATGAATAGGACTTATGCTGATCGGTAAACCGAAGGCTCTTCCGAATTAGGAGGAGTCTTTATTTGTTAATTACAATTGCTTTTATTCATTAAAAGGAGAGTGTTTGTAAAATGAGTAAATCAAATCGACAAATGAAGCTGGGGGCATTTTTTATGATTCCTGGTCATCATGTTGCAGCATGGAGACATCCAGAAAGTGCTGCAGAAGATGTGCAACAATTTCACCTGTATAAACATCTTGCAGAACAAGCGGAAAAGGGAAAGTTTGACATGATTTTCTTTGCGGATGGATATGCAATTAATGACAAGCTTGAATCAGCAATTGAACATACCGTAACTGTAAGACCTGACCCACTTATGTTATTGGCTGCAATATCAGCAGTAACGACTAAAATTGGTTTAACAGCAACGGTATCAACGACATACAATGAGCCTTATCATGTTGCGAGAAAATTTGCTTCACTTGACCATTTAAGTGGGGGACGTGCGGCATGGAATGTTGTGACATCCGGACAAAATGCTGAAGCATTAAATTTTAATCGAAAAGAGCATCTAAAACATGGATTACGATATGAACGTGCAGAAGAGTTTGTAAATGTAGTGAAAAAGCTATGGGATAGCTGGGAAGACGATGCAATAATTGTTGACAAAAAGGCTGGAAGATTTGCAGAACCATCAAAGGTCCATGAAGTGAATCACAACGGGGATTGGTTCTCAGTGAAAGGTCCATTAAATGTGTCAAGACCTGTTCAAGGTCACCCGGTAATTGTTCAGGCAGGTTCATCAGAAGCAGGAATTGAGTTAGCAGCAAAAATTGCTGAAGTTATTTTTACTGCCTGGCAAACAATCGAGGAGGCGCAAAACTTTTACAAAAATGTAAAAGGAAAACTATCTAAATATGGACGTTCCCATGATGACTTAAAAATTATGCCAGGTGTTTTTCCGATTGTCGGGAAAACGGAGGAAGAAGCACATGAAAAACAGGCTTTATTAAGAGAGCTAATACCAGAAAAGGCGGGGGTTGGATTGTTATCATCACTTATCAGCTATGATTTATCGCCATATCCTGTTGAGGGGCCATTACCAGATCTACCCCATATTTCAGAAATTAACGGAGGTAAAAGTAGGTTTAAGCTACTAAAGGATATTGCAGATAGAGAGCAGCTTACAATCCGTCAGCTATATCAACATATTGCGGGGGCAAGAGGGCATAGAGAGATTAAAGGTACACCTGTTCAAATTGCAGATCAATTACAAGAGTGGTTTGAAAATGAAGCAGCAGATGGATTCAACATTATGCCACCTTATTTACCAGGGGGACTCGATGATTTTGTTGAACTTGTCATTCCAGAATTACAAAAACGAGGACTTTTTCGAACTGAGTACGATGGGAATACATTGAGAGAGCATCTTGGACTTAAGCGTCCGTTATCGTCATTTAGTAAGGAGCATTCAATTGGATAAAAACACTATATTTTGACTTTAAACCAAGTAAACAACTAGGTTAATAGGTATATTGTGTGATAGATGGAAGGGGAAAATACGGATGAACTCGATAACAAAGGTGGTTGCAGTCAGCTTCTATGCCCTATTACTTTCAATTTTTGTAATAGGGTGCAGTAATGAAGCAAATAGCAGTGCTGTAAAAGAGCATTCTGGAGAAAACGAGCTAGAGGTTGATACATTACGTTATTCAGGATCAACAGGACAAGTGACATATTGGGAATTAGCCGAAGATTTAGGGTATCTTGAGCCATTGAAGCTTGAATGGACAGGAAATTCGACTAGTGGTCCGGAAAACATCCAAGCAACTGTAAGTAATAGTATTGATTTTGGAGGAGCCTTTAACGGTGCAATACTCAAATTGAAGGAAGCTGGTGCACCGATTACCGCAGTTATAGGATATTACGGCTCAGATGAACAAACATATAGTGGCTACTATGTTCTAGAGGATAGTCCAATTAAGGAAGCAAAAGATTTAATTGGCAAAAAAATAGGTGTTAACACATTGGGAGCTCATCATGAATTTGCCATTGTTGAATTTTTACGAAGAGAAGGGCTAACAGAGGAAGAAATTGAGCAGGTCAATTTAGTCGTCATTCCGCCTGCTAGCGGTGAACAGGCGTTACGCTCTGGGCAACTGGATGCAACAACACTGGGAGGAGTTATTCAAGATAAAGCATTAGAGAGAGGTGGAATTCGCCCGTTGTTTAAAGATACTGATTTATTCGGTTCCTTTACGGCTGGAAGTCTTGTCTTTAGAGACGATTTTATTAAGAAAAATCCCAAAACAGTTGCTAAATTTGTCGAAGGAACAGCAAAAGCAATCGAATGGGCAAAAGTAACTCCTGTTGAAGAGGTAAGAGAGAGAATGAAAAAAATTATAGAGAAGCGTAATCGGAATGAAGATACTGAATTAATTCCTTATTGGAAATCGACGGGGATTGAATCACAGGGAGGACAGATTTTAGAAAAGGAATTTCAAGTATGGATTGATTGGTTAGAAAATGATGGGTTTTTAGAAAAAGGAAAGCTATCTCCTAAAGAGGTTTATACAAATGAATTCAATCCTTATGTAAAGGAATAAAAGCGATATTCTAACAATCGTTTAAGAAAGGAGCTTAAATATGAGTATAAAAATTAAAATTGAAGATGTAACGAAATCATTTTCTGTTAAAAGGGGGAAAGGTACAGATCATCAAGTATTCTCAGCTGTTTCTAATGTGAATCTTGAAATCAAAACAGGCGAATTTATGGTACTTGTTGGTCCGAGTGGCTGCGGAAAATCAACATTGCTCGATTTATTAAGTGGGTTAACAACTCCTACAAAGGGCTCAATAAAACTCGATGGAAAACCAATAACAGGCCCTGCGTTAGATCGAGGGATTGTTTTCCAACAATATGCTCTCTTTCCATGGCTAACTGCGTTAGGAAACGTAACTTTTGGACTTGAGGAGAAGGGATATAACAAAAAGCAACAACTTGATATAGCAAAGGAATATATAGCATTAGTTGGTTTAGAAGGATTTGAAGACCGATACCCTCATGAACTTTCCGGTGGTATGAAGCAACGAATCGCAATTGCCCGCAGTCTAGCATATAATCCGAAAGTATTACTGATGGATGAGCCATTTGCAGCATTGGATGCGCAAACCCGTGAAACATTGCAATCAGAATTGTTGAGAATTTGGAAAAAGACAGGAAAAACAATTCTTTTCATTACCCATGGGATAGATGAGGCTGTTTACTTAGGGCAACGCGTTGCAGTTATGACATCAAGACCAGGCAAAATTAAAGAAGTGATTGATATCCCTTTAAATGCTTTAGAATCAAAAGAAGACATTCGCACACAACCTGATTTTGGGGCATATCGGCAACGAATTTGGTCATTATTGCACACAGAAGTAGATAAAGCTCAAGAGCTAGAGAAACAAATTATTTAAGGTTTATGAAGGGAGGCTAAAGGCAAATGGCTAATACAGAAGAAATTATTCGTTTACCAAAAAGAGTACAGCTGTTAACAGATTATCCTAAGAAAATTCTTGTACTATTTACAAATTTATTTACGAAATCGTTCTCGATTTTATTATTGTTTGTGTTATGGGAAATCATTCCGAGACTTGGACTTGTGGAGGTAGCCTTTTTTCCACCGTTATCGACGGTGATAATAGGATGGTGGGAGCTAGTAACGTCTGGTCAACTATCACAGCACATCATCGCGAGTCTGATTCGCTCAATTATTGGCTTTACTATTGCGACAATTATTGCGATTCCATTAGGGTTACTCATCGGATGGTTTAAACGTTTTTCAGATTTAGCAAATCCTGTTCTTGAAGCATTCAGAAATACAGCTGCATTAGCGATCTTACCTGTTTTTATCCTATTGCTAGGAATAGGTGAGGCATCTAAAATTGCTGTTGTTATCTATGCATGTGCCTTTCCAATTCTACTAAGCACAATTAGTGCTGTACGAAATGTTGACCCTTTATTTATTAAATCTGCAAAATCAATGGCTTTAAGTCCTATTAAACTCTTTCGAAAAGTTATTTTACCTGCTGCTGTTCCAACTATCTTTGTAGGTATAAGATTAGCAGCATCGTCATCCATATTAGTTTTAGTAGCGGCAGAAATGATAGGGGCAAAAGCAGGTCTAGGTTATCTAATTATTAGCTCACAGCAAAATTTTCAAATAGCATATATGTATTCTGGAATATTAACAATATCTGCTTTAGGAATGTTTGTTAATTTCTTACTTCTTAAATTGGAAAAGAGATTTTCAAGGTGGAAGGTTTAGTCACTATTGAACAATTTAAATTGAAAACTGTTAGATAGCAATGAGCTATTATTCTATTAAATTTGAAAAACCGAATCATGAACTGGGAAGGCATAACCTGTCTTTTCTAGAGTTACGTCTAAAATATAAAAAATGAGGAGAGAGAAAAATGGCGGATATTTCTATTATTGTAGGGGCACCAAATGATAAGTCTAGGCTTTATGGGATTTTAGAATATGCACTAACAATTCTTAAGAGACAAAATATTACGTATGAGATTATTAACATTCATACATTACCTGCAGAAGATCTAATTAAAGCAAAATTTGACAGTGCAGAAATAAACAGAGCAAATCGAATTGTAGAACAGTCAGTTGGGGTAATGATTTTAACACCGGTGTATAAAGCATCTTACTCAGGGATATTAAAATCGTACCTTGATTTATTGCCACAAAAGATATTTAAAAATAAGGTAATACTTCCACTTGTTATTGGAGGCTCCTTTGGACATCTTTTAGCGATAGAATATGCATTAAATCCAGTGCTTTCTGCTTTAGGAGCAACGAATATTCTGAATGGGGTTTATACGGTTGATAAGCAAATTGAAAGAGTCGATGATTCCTTTTCCATTCATGAGGAGGCACAACAAAGATTAAAGAACGGTCTAGATGCTCTAACAAATAGACTATTGGTTGGGAAAGTATGAGATTTTAAGTCCCTATACAGGTGATGAATGAATAAAGCTTCAATTCCTTGATATGAAAGGGGAGTGGGGCTTTTTTTATTTTCGGTATATCGCTAATTGATTTGTTTGCTTTCTTTATCAGAAATAGAAAAAGTAAATAATCACTATTTAATAGTCATAAAAATTGCAAATGAAAACCTGAGATGATTATAATGAAAATTGATAATGGGAACTAATAAAGGAGTGATTCAATGTACAGAACAGTTAATGATTTTTTATTTGATTGGTCTAACTCAGCGAGCGGCACAATTAGTGTTTTAGAGGCTTTAACTGATGAAAAATTAAATCAAGCAATCGTGGAAGGGCATAATACACTCGGCTGGTTAGGCTGGCATTTAGTGACAAGTGTTTCGTTTTTTGCCGGACAAATAGGTTTGAATGTTACCGTTCCAGGTGATGTGAAAACTGTACCTAACAAGGCAAGTGAGATTCTTGATGCGTATAAAAAGGTATCTGAAGAATTGAAAAAGGCTGTTGAAGAGGGATTAACAGATGAAAGCATCGTTGAAAAGGTTGAGGCTTTTGGACAATTAACACCTCGCGGCATGATGCTCAGTAAATGCATCGAACATCAAACACACCATCGCGGGCAAATGACAGTACTTCTACGTCAAGCCGGACTAAAAGTACCTAGTATTATGGGACCAACAAAAGAAGAGCAAATGTAAGTACATATGTAACGTTAACGCTAGAATCAGTATCACACTGTTTCTAGCGTTTTTTGCTTATAAAAGATCCGTGTATTAAATAACACCGTTGAGATGACGATACTTCTCAGGAGGAATTCCGACCATTTTTCTAAAAGTAGCGACAAAATGGCTTGTAGAACGGAAACCAACTTGCTCTGCGATTTCTCCAATCGTTGTATCATTGTTTTCTAGGAGAAGCTTTTTGGATTGCTGGATTCGTAAATTCACAAAATAGGCATAAGGAGTTACATGGAAGTTTTTTTGAAATAATGAATTCAAATGCCGTTTTGATGTGTTGATAAATAGCGCCATTTCATCTAGGCCAACGTCTGGATTCGAAAGCTGGGATTTCATCCAGTCTATAAGTGAATATAAAGTATTTAAGTTATTCGTTTCGTTTAAACTACTCTTATAGGTTTTACCGTATTTTTTTAATAGGAGGAGAAATTCATATACATGGGAAGAAGCACGAATGCTAAAGCTATCTGTTGTCTCGTCACTTTGCTTTAATATGCCCATAATGAATGTTGAAATCGGTGCCTCTTGTTCCCAATGGAAAAAGGTAGATTGATAGAGTTCAAGTGTAATTAAAATCTCTTTTACCATCATCCCACCAAATGTGATATAGAGTGTTTCCCATGGTGTGGAATCACTTTGTTCATTTCTATAAGAATGTTGCATATGAGGTAAAAGGAGGAAACCGTTATTTGCAGTAAGGTTTATTTGTTGATTTTGAAATAGGATAGAGCCTTGTCCGCTGACCGTTTGAATCCAATGGTAATATGGATAACCATTTGGCCGTGTAATCGTCTCCTGTACAGGATTGAAACCGATCGTTTCAATAAAAAGTGGCAGTTTATTTTCGTTTAAGGGAATGAGAACATGCTTTTTCATCGGTATCTATCCTTCCGAAATTCATTGTATAAAGAGTTCCTTTTTCTTATATCGCTTTCCATTATATTATATATATTCCGATTTTGTAATCGTATACAATGTAATTATAATGATATAAAGGAAAAAGGTGATGGGATATGATTAACGAAAAACTTCCAAAGATTTGGTATGGTGGGGATTATAATCCAGAGCAGTGGGAAAAAGAGGACTGGGATGAAGATGTTCGAATGTTCAAGCTTGCTGGGATCGATGTTGCGACATTAAATGTGTTTTCTTGGGCATTAAATCAGCCTAATGAAGAGACGTATGACTTTTCATGGCTTGATGAACAAATTGACAGGTTATATCAAAATGGAATATATACCTGTTTGGCAACGAGTACAGGTGCTCACCCTGCTTGGATGGCTAAAAAATATCCAGATGTTCTAAGAGTTGATTATGAAGGAAGAAAAAGAAAATTTGGCGGCAGACATAATTCATGTCCAAACAGTCCAACTTATCGAAAGTATGCTGAAAAGATAGCAGACAGATTAGGCGAAAGGTATAAAGATCATCCAGCAGTTTTAATTTGGCATGTATCTAATGAATACGGTGGCTACTGTTATTGTGACAACTGTGCTGAAGGCTTTAGAAAATGGTTGCAGGATAAATACGGAAGCTTAGAAAACTTAAATAAAGCATGGAATACACGATTTTGGGGCCATACGTTTTACGAGTGGGATGAAATTGTCCCTCCTAATGCTATAAGTGAAGAGTGGAATGGGGACTCGACAAATTTTCAAGGAATATCTTTAGACTATCGAATTTTTCAATCTGATAGCTTACTAGAGTGCTATAAACTAGAGAGGGATGCCTTAAAAAAACATAATCCGAATATCCCAGTTACGACTAATTTAATGGGAACGTATAAAGAGCTTGATTATTTTAAATGGGGCAAAGAAATGGATGTTGTTTCATGGGATAATTATCCTGCATATGACACACCAGAGAGCTTTACAGCGATGAGGCATGATTTAATGCGGGGCTTAAAAAGCGGCCAGCCGTTTATGCTTATGGAGCAGACACCAAGCCAGCAAAATTGGCAGCCATATAACTCTTTAAAGCGTCCGGGTGTAATGCGCTTATGGAGTTATCAAGCAGTAGCTAGAGGTGCGGATACCGTCATGTTTTTCCAATTAAGACGATCAGTTGGTGCTTGTGAAAAATACCATGGAGCCGTTATAGAGCATGTTGGCCATGAGAATACAAGAGTTTTCCGCGAGACAGCCACACTAGGGAAGGAGCTTGCACAGCTTTCCGATGCATTGCTCGACTCACGTGTACAAGCGAAAGTAGCCATCGTGTTTGATTGGGAAAATCGCTGGGCAACGGAATTATCAAGCGGACCATCAAAGGCATTGGATTATGTAAATGAAGTTCATAAATATTATGCAGCCCTTTATGAGGAAAATATAGCTGTTGACATGATCGGTGTTGAGGAGGATTTAAGCAAGTATGAAATCGTCTTTGCACCTGTATTATATATGGTGAAAACAGGATATGCCGATAAGGTGAAAGAGTTTGTGAAAAATGGAGGAACGTTTGTAACGACGTTCTTTAGTGGCATTGTGAATGAACATGACCTTGTTACTCTTGGCGGTTATCCAGGAGAATTACGAGATCTTCTCGGTATTTGGGTAGAAGAAATCGATGCACTGCCACCTGAAGTAACAAATCAAATTGTTATGAAAAAGGAAACTGGCAGTCTATCAGGTAGCTATGAGTGTAGCTTATTGTTTGATATCATCCATTCAGAAGGTGCCCAAGTTCTTGCTGAATACGGATCAGATTTCTATGCAGGTACACCTGTCATTACATGTAACACATTTGAAAAAGGAAAGGCATATTACGTAGGCACATGCCCAGACCCGTCATTTTTGTCGGACTTCGTCAAAACAGTGTGTGAGGAAAAGGAAATCAAACCTTTGCTTGATGCACCAAAAGGGGTAGAGGTCACAGAAAGAACGAAAGACGGTCACTCATACTTATTTGTTCTCAACCACAATGCAACAAAAGTTGAAGTAGAGATTAGTGAAGGAAAAGATTTATTAACAGGTGAGGAATTAAATGGGAAGACATCATTAGATGGATATGGAGTTATGATTGTAAAGCGACAAAAAAGAAGCGAGTGTAAATTATAGATTGTTTTTAGTGAAAGATTATCTTTTGAATGGCAGAGGAATTTTGTTTTTTAAACTAATACTCAAAAATGCAGAAATAAAAGGGGTTTCTCAATATGAGGAATCCTTTTAATTTTTAGTTTCTTTCAGTAAAATAACTTATTTTCTAACCTCGAAAAATATATTACCAAGGCTTGAATTTATCCTCTTATATCGATTTTGTATAATTCTGATTGCATTAGTGGGTATAACAGTTTCTTATAGCCTATAAAATTATTCAAATATACAATTCTCCATTCCTTTGATAGCCTTAAAGCATAAGGGAAAGGAGAATGATGATGGAACTTACTACAGGTTTATTACTGCTAGCAGTCGGTATAATAGCAGGGAGCTATGGAACAATTGTTGGAGCTGGAGGCGGCTTTATATTCGTACCAGCACTTCTACTATTGTTTCATATGGATCCTAAGGTAGCAGCTGGTTCCGGAATTGTTATCGTATTAATTAACTCCTTATCTGGTGTCATTGGTTATGCCAAACAAAAGCGCATCGATTATCATACAGGTTTAACACTAAGTATTGGCGCTCTTCCTGGTTCCTTATTAGGTGTATGGCTACTACAAATCTATTCATCAAGCTATTTCTACGTCATTTTTGCAACGATTTTAGTTGCATTAGGAATTTTCTTATTTGCGAATAATTCACCTTTAGCAATTTTAAAAAAGAAAAAGGTTCATTTAATGAATAAAGAAGGAAGTTATGATGAGGTTGCAGCAGCATCAGCTGTTTCAGTATCACTTACAGATAAGAAGGGTCACCTTCCAATAACATTTATTCTTCCAATCGGATTTCTAATGGGGGTTTTATCTAGCTATTTGGGAATCGGAGGCGGTTGGCTGCTTGTTCCCATTTTAATTTATGGATTTAAAGTACCAACACATGTAGCAACCGCAACATCTATTTTTTCTCTAACTCTTTACTCTTTGGTTGGAGTCATCTCCCAAATGTTTTATAACAGTATTGACTGGATGACTGTATTTTGGGGTGGTTTAGGAGTGATTATTGGTTCACAAATTGGTGTTCTTCTCTCGAAAAAAATTCCTGGAAAAGTAATACTCCAAATGCTATCTGTTTTATTAATTGTAATTGGTTTTCGGATGTATCTAAACTAGTGTTTTATGTTATCTTCTAACAGATATACACATAGGTCAACAAAGTTAAATTTAATATATGTGGAAAAGTGTTTTATAGCAAGCGTGTAAGGTAATTTTACAGAGGTAACCTACTATCTTCGCTATCGCTACTTCAAAAGTGTTGATTCAATATTTTATAAAGTCACTTGAATCGACCATCTCTCCAAACTATGTCTTTTCATGACTTTTCAGGATACTTATCATCCATGGGATGCTGCTGAGAAAAGCTACTTTTATTGTGTAAATATAAAGATTAATTAATGAAGATTTTGAGCTATAATTTAGATAATGGGGGTAAATATTTCTTTACCTCCTATTTAGTAATTTTTAAATTATGATTGTATTAATAAAAGTAATAATAGAAAGAAGATATGCTATTTTATCCAAAGTAGTTTGAATAATTAAGGAAATTATTGCTTTTTAAGGATTCCTTAAATCGAAGAAAACATAATGAAAATATAGAAAAAGGTGGTGAAGCAGAGATGAATATTGAAAGCTTAAAAATGTTTTGCCATGTTGTGGATGAAGGTAGTATTACGAAGGCGGCAAAGTTAGGATTTGTTTCTCAACCGGCGGTAACGAGACAAATTCATCAGCTTGAGGAATTATATGGTGCTCTCTTATTTGATCGAGTGGATGGAAAACTAAAGCTATCTGAGGCTGGGAAGGTACTCTATCCATATGCAAAGGAAATTATTGATTATACAGAAAGATCGTTTGCTGCTGTTCATGAGCTTACTGGTCGGGCTGAGACGGTTCTAAATGTTGGCACTAGCTTAACGATTGGTGAATATCTATTGCCAGATATACTGGGAAGCTTTAGCAAAATTTATCCGAATATTAAGTTCAGTATAACGGTTAGAAACACACCAACTATACTAACTAAATTAGAGCATAACGATGTTGATGTTGCGTTAGTTGAAGGTGCAGTTGGCAATAAAGAACTAATCACTGAAAAATTTGCAGACGATGAATTGGTCTTAATCGTTCCAGCTAATCATCGGTGGACAAAGAAAGAGAGCATAAGCATAATTGAACTACCAGAGGAGAAAATGCTGTGGCGTGAGACTGACTCAGGAACACGTCAGATCGTTGAAGATGCTTTAAGTAGATTAGAAATTCTTGAACAAATTAGAAATTCGATGGAATTAGGGAGTACACAGTCGATTAAAAGTGCGGTTGAAGCTGGGCTTGGAATAAGTATTCTCCCAAAGTTGACCGTACTTAGAGAGTTGAAATACGGGGTATTACGAGAGGTAAAGATTGAAGGATTACAGCTTGTAAGAGATTTATGGTTGGTGCAAAAGAATCATCGATTTCCTAAGACTGGTTTAAATTATTTTATAGAATATATTCGGGGTTTATAAAAAGTCAGTTGTTCTTATCTAAAAAAGATTTTATAATTACGGTCATTATTTGAAATAAATGGCTATAGAGAAAAAGCTCGATAGCAAAATTGCTATGAGCTTTTTATAATAACCTCCTTTGTGACCACAAGTTTTATAATAAAATTTCAGACAAATATTTTTTTAAGTAACTTTTTCCACCAATGAGTTTGAATAAAGTATTCAACTCCTCCGTTTAGTAAGCTTTAAACATTGTTTTTTAAAAGCTCCAACAACTTATAACTTGTGCATTCATTTAACCTAAAAGCTACTCCATTACAATAAAAATATCGCACTTTAAGGATATTTAGAAATACTTTAAGAGACTCTAGCATAGTTTGTTACAGGTAATTACAGCTTGAAATTAGTTAGTGGAGGAAAATAAATTAGAAAGTATGAGATATGGGGGCTATCACTGGCTATCACTATTTCATTATTTGACGTACCTTCTTTTTAATCCTGTTTAAGATTACAATTAAATAATTAGTAATTTCAACATGTTTGGCACACCCTTAAAGTGTTTTTAAATGTCGTGACTAATCTCTTGGAAAGATGTTATATTATTATTGCTATATTTTTAGAATATTATGAAATATCGGAACGCTTATTGAATCATTAATATAGGGGGGAGGATTATAATATGAAATTTAGTTTGCAGTTATCTGACTATTCATTAAGAACTAGGCTAATTCTAGTCATTCTTGCAATCCTTGTATGGCTTGCAGCTATTAACTGTGTCCAGATCTATCTTTTCTTAGGGTATGTTAAGCAATATAACGCAATGTTGGAAACGGTTACAATGACTAACTCAATAAATGGTGTGTTAAAGCAACAATTAAATGACGAAATTAGGGATATTGCTTATGGTAAAGTTCCATTTGAAAGTGGAAGTCAATATGATCATCTAAAAGATATGTACCGAAATTTAGAAAAAATTGAAATGAATGATAAAAGCGAATTATTTACAGAAGAAATTATTGCAGTTCGTGAAATATTAAATACCACTACTCAATATATTGATAGACTTGGTGAGCAAATTCAATCTGGGGTTTCTGCAGATAAACGAAATATTACATATGAATACATTACAATCCTATCAACCTTAATTGATGAGAAAGTTCAGCTACTTTTACAATCAACGCTTGTTATAATTGGACAATCCAAGAATGATATTTCATTAAATTTACAGAGAGACCTAACTATATATCTATGTTTATTTATCGTGGTCATTCTCGCCTCTTTGTTATTTGCCTGGTATATATCGGGGAATTTTGTTAAACCGATTCGGAAGTTGGGGCAAAAAACGAATGAAATTGCTGAAGGAAACTTAACGATTGGCGAAATATCGATCCCTTCCAAAAATGAAATTGGAGATTTATGTCGAGCATATAATCGGATGTTTCATAACTTAAAGGACATAATTATGAGTGTTAGAAAAACAAATGACCTTGTGGCGGTAACGTCAAAGGACATCCATCAAAGTATTCTTGAAAATAGGCTTGCTGGTGAAGAAGTAGCAGAAGCAACTCAAACCATTTCGATTAACCTTCATAAACAAGATGAACTCATTCATAAATCAGTAGCAACCGTACAAAACCTATTTCACAAATACAATGAAGTATTGATTAAATCAAACAAAATTAATTTACATTCTAGTGAAACGACAAAATTAACGGATGAAATCAATGATTCTATAGATAACTTTATAGAAAAGATTGAAATGATTTACCACAATATTCAGATACAAAACAACGATACGAGAAAGCTTCAAAAAAATTCTAGAGAGATTTATGACCATATAAAATTTATGAAGCTTATCTTATTTGAATTGAATATTGTATGTCAGTCATTAGGTAATGAGCTTCCGAAAAACTTCATCAACAATAAAGTTGAAGGTGCAATCAAACGTATTAAAGAACTATCAGAGGAATCTACAAAGCTTTCTCTAAATATTGAAAATGAAGTGATTCAATTACAGGATGTTTTTGTTACGATGCAATCTTGCCTTGAACAAAATTTAGAAAATATTCGTACTTCAAATATAAAATCAACTCAAATAAAGAGTCGTTACGAGAAGGTTCTTTCAATTAGAAATGAGCAACAAGAGGAAATTGAAAGTATTAAACAGGATATTCAAGTAGCTTTTGAGCAAATGGTTACTGTTCGCCAAACGATTGCGGAAATTGAACATAGTTCGCGAATTAGCAAAGAACAAGTTGTTGGAATTGCTGCCATGGGAGAAGAACAGCTAACGACCCTTGAAGAAGTTTCTGATGCATCATATAAACTTGTTGAGCGAATACAAGAAATGAAAAGTAACATAAAACAGTTTAAACTCTAATCATTTGAATTGTATGGGTCTTCCCTATTAAAAGCTTGCATTACTATTAAATAAGACTGGTAGGTAATGTATGAAATTGATAAGAAGAATAAATTCAAGTTTTCGTTTAAAGCTAATGGTGATGTTTATATTATTAACAGTTATACCGTTAATTGTAGTAGGAGTTGTTTCTTATATAAAATCATACAACATTGTTTCTGAAAATTCATATGCGTTGGCACAACAAAAAGTTGACCAATTAACTAGAGAATTTGATGTCATTATTCAGGATATCAAGCTATTCAATGAGATTGGTAAAAAGGAAAGCACTGTTCAATTTTTGATTGATTCCAAAAATACAGCTAATGAAGCAAAAGATATACTTACAATGATAAACTTTTATAAAGAAAACTATCAGTACAGTGATTCGATAATGAATATTAGAATTATCGATCTCGAAGGAAAAGCGATTAGTGAAGACCGTGGTGTATATCTATTAGATAAGGTATCGCTTAATCAATTAAAGAATTCTAATGACCTTGAAGACAATATGAACACAGTGATTCAGCCGATTTATAAAAATAGCACCCCCGCACTTTCGATGACAAGTGCTATTGTTTCAGATGATTCTAAAAAAGTTCTCGGATTCATAACTATCATAATAAAAGCTTCTACTTTCAAGAACATTCTTCATGAAACTGCTTCAAAAATTTCCGGAACGATTCATATTGAAGATCAGGATGGAAACACGTTATTTGTTTCACCAGAATTAGCAAGCGCCCCCCAAATAGAAAACAGAGACTTCATCGAAGAAAACCGTTATGGTTACCTTACTGAACGTTCAAAATTAATTGTTTTTCAAACTTCTGATATTACAGGTTGGAAGATTGTTCGAGTATCCCCTTTATCAGAAATTGTAAAGTCAACAGAAAACATTAAAAGTCTTATTATTATCACAGTGGGCTCTAGTATTATTTTTATCATTGGCCTTTATTATTTTATTACTTCAAGATTAATTCTGCCGCTTCGAGTTTTAAAGAAGAAGATGAAACAAGCTTCACTAGGAGATTTAAATGTGATGGTAACGAATCATAGGACAGATGAAATTGCTGACTTAGGTGAAAATTTTAATAGCATGATGATGAAAATCAATACCCTTGTAAAAAAAAGCGTGGATGAACAAAAACAATTAAAAATTGCTGAGCTACGTACCCTGCAGGCACAAATCAATCCACATTTTTTATATAACACACTTGAAACGATTATTTGGATGGCAGAAGCAAAAAAGGGAGAACAAGTAGTGGAGATCACAAAGGCCTTGTCCCATTTTTTCAGAATCTCCTTAAGCAAAGGAAAAGATTGTATCCTATTAGAAGATGAAATAGAACATATTCGGAATTATCTATTGATACAGAAAATACGATACCAAGACATTTTAGACGTAACATTTCATCTAAATGAAGACATTTTAAAATATGAAATTATAAAATTATCACTTCAACCACTTGTTGAAAATGCCATTTATCACGGTATAAAAAATAAGCGTGGCAAGGGCTTCGTCCGAATTAAAGGTGATTTTAACCCAGAAGGACATATTTGTATTGATGTCATCGATAATGGGATTGGGATTAAAGAAGATGAACTAATGAAAATAAAAAAGCAAATGTCTCAAGGCGTTCCATTTGAAAAAGACCGTGGAGGGTTTGGTATGGTGAATGTTCATCAACGGCTTGTTCTATTTTATGGTGAACCATTTGGACTAAAAATTAATAGTTGGTATGGTTCAGGAACACGTGTAAGGATCATAATTCCAGCAAAGAGGTGATAATATGAAAAAAGTTTTCTTAGTGGATGATGAGATAGCAATTAGAGAAGGAATTGCGAAAAGTATTAATTGGGAAAATGAAGGCTTTGTTTTTTGTGGTGATGCTTCAGATGGTGAAGTTGCGCTTCCTTTAATCGAGAGGCACCAACCCGATATTGTTATCACTGATATTAAAATGCCGTTTATGGATGGTCTTGAATTAAGTCGAATGATTCGAGAAAAAATGCCTTCAACCAAAATCATTATATTAAGTGGACATGATGAATTTGAATATGCGAGAGAAGCAATGCGAATTCAAGTGACTGAATATTGTCTGAAACCAGTAAGTTCAAAAGATTTGCTTCATATACTAATGAAAGTTTCAGCTCAGATTGAGAAGGAGGAGCTTAACAAAAAACGACTTCTTGATTTAAAAAATCAAGCCATGCAAAGTAAAACCGTTGCTCGAGATAAATTTCTATATGAACTTTGTGAAGGGTTATATAGTTTTTCAGATGCTGTTAAAGAAGCATCAAGACTTAATATTCATCTTATTTCAAGCTACTATTATGTCGTCATGGTTGAAAGTAAAAGCGATTCTCATGAGTTTGACTGGATTGAAAAAGACTACTTATGTTTGCGTTTTCATAGGAAGGTAAGAGAATCTGTTTTTATTATGTTAGGAGAGTCAAAGCAGCAGCTTGAACATGAATCTGAAATGATTAGACAACGTTTGCATAAATATGAAGAACATTCACCTGATAATTCAATTCTCTTTGGTATAGGGAGAGTTGAAAGTCGTATAAAAGGTATTTCACAATCTTTTTCAGAAGCAGATGAAGAAAAAAATTATTCGAAAATCATAAGGAAATATAGTTCAAAGGAAACAGAAAGAGATATTGAATCGAAAAAAGAGTTACATCATTTAAAACGAAGAGATTTGATCGAGTTTCTTAAAGTGGGGAAAGAATGTGATATTGAAAGCTTTTCCCGTTCTTATTCGTCATATCTTCAAACAGGGAATGTTCGCTCACAATTTACCATTTATTATTTTCTAATGGATTTTACTATAACGATTACACATTATTTAAAGGAATTGGAAACTAAAACTGACAACTCTGAAGTTATGAAGGAAATAAGTCAATTAGAAATGAATGCAAGCTGGATTAGATATTATGATGAGGTTATTTCCTATATGGAAAAAATGTTAAAACTGGTTTTATCGACAAGAAGCGGAGCTACTATTCATTATTCCCAATCAGTACAAATGGCAGTGAATTTTATTCATCAAAGGTTTGATGACTCACAATTATCATTGCAAACAGTTGCAGATGCTGTAAATGTAAGCGCATCATATCTAAGCCATCTATTCAGTCAAGAAACAGGTACAACATTAATTGAATATTTAACGAATATTCGAATTGAAAAGGCAAAAGAGCTTTTAAAGACAACACAAAATAAAACATATGAAATTGCGAATCAAGTTGGTTACAGTGATTCACATTATTTTTGTAGAACTTTTAAAAAAATAACTGGTATGACAACAAGGCAATTTAAAAACCAAATGCAATTAGCGGGAAGCTAGTAAATGGAAAAAAATTTTGTCTGGCAATGCTTGCTGATTCCATGAAGCTTATGTAAAACTAGCTAATCCATTTTATCAACATAATCATATACTGATGACATTCGGCCTTCTTGGATAATCAAAAGGGTTTTCCTTTTTGAAAAATAGTGCAACTTTTCTAAAAATATTTAAACTTTAGTTGCTTTGCTCTATAGATGGCATAAATAAATACAATTAATTCAAAAGTTATTCTATTCAAACACAATTGTAAACGCTTTAAGATAAACTTATACCAATTCAGCAATGTAAAAAAACAAAGAATTGGAATGAAAGGGAGGTTCATTTTATGAAAAAAATGGGTAAAGGCAAAGCATTTATTTTAATAGTAATGGCTTTAATGCTCTTTTTAGCAGCATGTAGCTCATCAGGCACTGGAGGAAATACAGATAATAAGGACGCGGGTTCAGGAGGTACTAAATCTGGGGATAAGTTAGTCATAGGCTTTTCACAAGTTGGTGCAGAGAGTGAGTGGAGAACAGCGAATACAAAGTCTATGCAGGACGCAATTAAAGATGCAGGACATGAATTGAAATTCTCTGATGCACAGCAAAAGCAAGAAAATCAAATAAAAGCGATTCGTTCGTTTATCGCACAAAAAGTAGATGCCATCGTCTTTTCGCCAGTAGTTGAAACAGGGTTTGAAACTGTGTTACAGGAAGCCAAGGATGCAGGGATACCAGTATTTCTCGCAGACCGTGCAGTTGATATTGAAGATGACTCCCTTTGGGTCACATTTTTAGGATCGGATTTCGTTGAAGAAGGGAAAAAAGCGGCGAACTGGTTGGTGGAAGAAACAAAGGATGTAAAAGGTGATGTGAATATCGTTGAGCTACAAGGTACAGTAGGTTCAGCACCAGCAATTGACCGTAAAGAAGGATTTGAAGAAGTCATCAAAGAACACCCAAACCTTAAAATTATTAAATCACAAACAGGTGACTTCACACGTGCAAAAGGAAAAGAAGTAATGGAAGCATTCCTAAAGTCAGAAGGTGACAAAATTGATGTGTTATACGCACATAATGACGACATGGCGATAGGAGCAATTCAAGCGATTGAAGAATATGGCTTAAAACCAGGTGAAGACATTAAGATAATCGGTGTCGACGCAGTAAAAGGTGCATTCGAGGCAATGGCAGCAGGTAAGATGAACGTCACAGTAGAGTGTAACCCATTATTTGGCCCACAAATGGTTGACTTGATTGAAGCTCACTTAGCTGGAGAGAAAATTGAAAAGCGTGTCGCAGTAGAAGAAAGCATGTATACAATGGACCAAGCGGAAGAGCTTCTTCCAACTCGCCAGTATTAATACAACTGGAAAGTCACTAGTAATCAATTCGGTATTGTAAACTAGTGACTTTCTATTAGGTATTATAAAAATCAACAAAATATTAAGTGAGCTTGATAGGAGGGGACTCTATGAAAACAGCAACTCCAGTACTCGTCATGGATGGAATTACAAAAGAATTCCCAGGAGTTAAAGCTTTGTCAAATGTTCATCTGAAATTATATCCTGGAGAAGTTCACGCACTAATGGGGGAGAATGGTGCAGGCAAGTCAACCTTAATTAAAGTTTTGACAGGTGTGTATTCGATAGATAAAGGAAACGTTATGCTAGAAGGAAAACCAATTCATGTCACAAACCCACTAGAAGCACAAAATTTAGGGATCAGTACGGTTTATCAAGAAGTTAATTTATGCACTAATTTATCTGTAGTTGAAAATATATTTATTGGACGAGAAATTGTTAAGCGAGGACGCATTGATTGGAAAGAGATGAACAGACAAGCTAAAGATTTATTAAAGTCAAGGTTAAACCTTGATATTGATGTAACAAAACTATTGTCATCTTATTCAGTTGCTATTCAGCAAATGGTGGCAATCGCAAGGGCATTAAATGTTTCTGCGAAAATATTGATTTTAGATGAACCTACATCTAGTCTTGACCAAAATGAGGTTAATCAGCTGTTTGGTGTTATAAGGAAGCTTAAAAAGGATGGATTAGCAATCGTTTTTGTTAGTCATTTTCTCGATCAGATTTATGAAATAACAGATCGATTAACGGTCTTACGTAACGGTATGTGGATTGGAGAATATTTGACAAAGGAAATTGATAGACTTGAACTCGTCTCAAAAATGATCGGGAAAGATTTAAATGAAATCAATGAGAACAATAGAAATGTAGATTCTAATGACAAGGTAATGGAGCCTTTTTTGCAAGGGGAAAATCTCTCGAAAAAGGGGAACATCGAGCCATTTGATCTCAATATTCATAAGGGAGAAATAGTAGGTCTTGCTGGACTACTCGGTTCAGGCAGAACTGAATTAGCAAGATTATTATTTGGTGCAGATAAAGCAGATACAGGCGAAATCACGTTAGACGGGAAACAGATAAATCTTCATTCTCCAAAACAAGCTATTGCAAATAAAATAGCTTTTTGCTCAGAAAACAGGAAAACAGAAGGAATTATTGCAGACTTAACTATTCGTGAAAATATGATACTAGCCATTCAAGGAACACAAGGCTGGTTCAAGTATATTCCTAAGAAAAAGCAAATAGAAATTGTAGATGAGTATATTAAACTTCTAAACATCAATCCTCCTAATCCAGAACAATTAATTAAAAATTTAAGTGGTGGAAATCAGCAAAAGGTATTGTTAGCAAGATGGTTAATTACAAACCCAGACCTTCTTATCTTAGACGAACCAACTAGAGGTATTGATATTGGAGCAAAGACAGAAATTCAGAAGCTAATGCTCTCCTTAAGTAAAGATGGAATGTCTATATTATTCGTCTCATCTGAATTAGAAGAAGTGTTAAGAACTTGTCGAAAAATAGCTATCTTACGAGACCATAAAAAAGTTGGCGAAATAGATAATAACGAACAACTATCACAACAAGACATAATGAAAGTTATGGCTGGAGGAAATATATCATGATGAAATCAAAGTTATTTTGGCCAATTGTCGTATTGTTACTGATTTTATTTATAAATCTACTCTTTGATAAGAGCTTTTTTTCCATTGAAGTCAAAAACGGTTATTTAACTGGAAGTCTCATCGATATCTTGAATAGAGGTGCACCATTGCTACTCGTTTCGATTGGGATGACACTTGTTATTGCTACAAAAGGAGTAGACCTAGGAGTTGGTTCAGTCATTGCGATGGCTGGTGCTGTAGGAGCGATGGCTGTAAGTGGTGCTTCAGGAGATAATTTAACCCCATTATTTCTCGCTATTGGGTTAGTTATTGCGATTTCACTGTTGACTGGTGTGTGGAATGGCTTGCTTGTTTCACGGATTGGTGTACAGCCAATAGTAGCTACATTAATTTTAATGGTTGCGGGGCGTGGTATTGCCCAGTTAATTACAGATGGTCAAATTATGACTGTATATTATGATCCTTATACGTTTATTGGTGGCGGTCACCTGCTAATGATTCCTTTTTCGATTTTTATCGTTGCAGCAGTTCTCGCTATTGCTGCTTTCTTAACAAGAAAAACCGCATTAGGATTATTCATTGAGTCTGTAGGTACAAATCCTGAAGCAAGTCGTTTAGCGGGTTTGAATTCAAAAAACATTTTATTAATGGTCTATATCTTTTCCGGCTTATGTGCTGGAATCGGGGGACTCATTTTGAGCTCCAATGTTGCGAGTGCAGATGGTAATAATGCTGGTTTATGGTATGAACTTGATGCGATTTTAGCAGTGGTTATAGGGGGAACTTCGTTAAATGGAGGAAGATTTTCATTAGGTGGAACAGTGATCGGTGCACTTATTATTCAAAGCTTGACAACAACTATTTATTCCATTGGTATTGCTCCAGAAATAAACCTAGTTGTTAAAGCAATAGTTGTACTAATCGTATGTCTTTTACAATCTCCAGAGTTTAGAAAGAAACTATTTGGTCATATGGCAATGAGAAAAGTTGAGAAGAAGGATGAGGGGGTGACTTTATCATGAGAAAGTTACAGATTGATGCCAAACATCTCCCACTTTTTGCAACCATTGCGTTATTTGTTGTCATGTACATTTTTGGTTCAGTCAGATATACAGGCTTTTTTTCGTCTCAAGTATTCTTAAATCTATTTATTGATAATGCGTTTTTAATTGTCGTTGCAGTAGGAATGACATTTGTGATTCTATCGGGAGGTATCGACCTTTCTGTAGGTTCGGTAATTGCTTTAACAAGTATGGTTGCTGCAAGTCTTACGATGAACGCTCAACTATCTCCTTGGATTGTCGTACCAATTAGCTTAATGGTCGGAACAATTCTTGGTTTTGGCATGGGGTGTCTTATTCACTATTTTAACTTACAACCATTTATTGTTACTCTTGCTGGAATGTTTCTCGCTAGAGGATTGAGCTATTTAATTAGCGTTGAGACGATTTCAATTGATCATAAATTTTTCAATTTTATGGCTAGTACACGAATACCGATTGGTGGAGGTAATTTTATATCAATTAGTGTAATTGTAGCACTTGTTGTCGTGATTACAGCTGTTTTTATCGCACACTACACCAAATTTGGTAGAAATGTTTATGCTTTAGGTGGAAGTGAACAATCTGCACTATTGATGGGATTACCTGTTGGAAAAACAAAAATTATGATATACACATTAAGTGGATTCTGCGCTTCTCTAGCGGGTTTAATTTTTACCTTTTATATGTTGTCAGGATATGGACTTCATGCAAATGGGCTAGAGTTAGATACGATTGCAGCAGTAGTTATCGGTGGAACTCTACTTACTGGAGGAGCAGGTTATGTTGCCGGTAGTGTTGTTGGAGTATTAATATTAGGTATTATTCAAACAGTCATCGTGTTTGAAGGAACATTAAGCTCGTGGTGGACGAAAATTGCAATTGGTGCATTACTATTGTTATTTATTGTCCTTCAACGAGTGATTGTTTCTCGAAGTAAGGTAAATCAAGCATCGATATCACATTAATGGTGAAGGGTGAGATAGAACCCCTTCCATATATGTTTATAAGGATGTCCTAAAAAGTTAAGTTTTTAGTGACATCCTTTTTTACTAAAATTCCTATTTAAAAGGTTATTAAACCGTCAAGCTAAAAAAAATACAATTTTCTCTAAAGAAAATACATAAAGGAAAGGTAATTATTTTTTAGAGCTAAAAAAATGAAAGTATGTTCAAATTTTTATCTATTAAATCTAAAATGAAAGCGTTTTATAATTGAGTGGATGAAAAACATGCTAAGGAGGGGAACGTAAATGGCAATAAAGAAACCGACAACAATACTCGTTTTAACCCTATTAATCTTCAATACTATATCGGGGATAATTCCACAAAGATTATTTGCAGAAGAGCAGTTAACGAAGATACCTGAATTGATCCTTCATTATGACATGAAATCAAATGTTAAGAATGAGAATCAGATTACAATCAAGGACATTTCAGGTAATAATCAAACATTTGATGGTGTATTCAAGAATCCGGAAAATGGGCACATAGTTTACAATGATGAAGTTGGGTATGTTTCGTTTAATGGTGGAAGTTCAACATCGAGAAGCGGGTATATTGAAATACCTAAAAGTAAGGATGGGGCTGATCTATTAGATGGAAAACAGGATGTAACGGTCTCTACTCTTGTAAATTGGGAAAACGATGGGGCGAATCGTTGGATTTTTGGGTTAGGAACACCAACAGATGATGCAGAGAATGGGAATAAATACTTTTTCGTAACACCACTACATGGTTCTGGGAATGTTGCAGCTACAGGTATTTCTAAAGCTGGTTGGAGAAATGAGTCACTTATTAAAAGCTCATCACAAATGCAAGAAGGAAAATGGGAAGTAGCAACTGTTGTTTTCTCAGGAACTTCTAACACGATTTCTTTATATGTAAATGGGATGAAGATAGCTACAGGATCAGCAAATGACATAAAATTATCTGATATTATCGATCCTTCAGCAAGCTTCTCTGGTTTTATCGGAAAATCAATCTTTAAAAGTGATTCTTTTTTTAAAGGAATGATTGGAGATTTTCGGGTATACGATGGTGCAATGTCCGATGGTGAAGTTTCTGCTTTATATACAGAGACTGTAGCTAAAATTGATAACTTAAATCAACTTGTTATGAAGGAAGCGATAGATTCATTGGATATCACTCACTATTTAAACAAAAAAGATAAAAGTAAAGATGAGATTACTAGTCATCTTTCTCTTCCTAAGAAAGGTAGGAATGGTGTAGACATCACGTGGAGTTCAAGTAATACAAAGGTTATAACAAATGACGGACAAGTTATTCGTCCTGAAATGAATGAATCAGACGCAGAAGTCGAATTAACTGCAAATTTAAGTTATGAAGGGTTAACTGGCAAAAAAACTTTTACAGTCAAAGTGCTAAAGGCGTATAACGACCAAAATAAGGTTGAACTAGATGCCTCTAATGTAACTGTGGAAAATAGTCATAATGTAAGAGGGAATCTTAGTCTAGCAGTGAAGGGAGAACATGGAAGTACGATTACTTGGGAATCTTCGAATCCGGAAATTATTAAAGGTTCAGCCCAAGCAACTGAAGATGTAAAGCAACTTGGTTGGGTTACTAGGCCAAAAAAAGATACAAATGTCACATTAACAGCGACTATAACGAACGGTGAGGTAGAGGTAAAAAAGAAATTTAACGTGAATGTTATAAAAGACCCGGGTGAACTGAAATATGATGCTTATTTCTTTTCCTATTTTACAGGGGAATACGAGGGTGGAGAAGAAATTTTCTTTGCTACCGCTGAAGACCCGTTAAAGTGGAGAGCATTGAATAATGGCCAATCCGTTCTTCAATCAAACTTAGGAGAAAAGGGATTAAGAGATCCATTTATCATTCGGTCCCCTGAAGGTGACAAATTTTATATGTTGGCTACTGACTTAAAAATGGGGGAAAGCACCAACTTTGACCAGGCACAAATTACAGGCAGTCATTCACTTATGGTTTGGGAATCAGACGACCTAGTCAATTGGAGCGAACAACGAATGGTAGAAGTTGCTCCTAAAACAGGTGGCAATACGTGGGCACCTGAAGCAATTTATAACGAAAAGACAGGCGAGTATGTTGTATTCTGGGCATCTTCAATGAAAAATGAAGAAACATATGGTGATTACCCAAATGGACGACCAGCAGGACAGTATAATGTGATGTATTATGCAACAACAAGGGATTTCCATACGTTTTCTGAGCCAAAAGTGTTTATTGATGAAGGCTTCCCGACAATCGACACAAGCTTTGTTCAAAATAATGGCACATTTTATCGCTTTACGAAATCAGAAGTCAACTACAGAGTATATTACGAAAAAGCAACTGATATATTCCAAGATAAAGATGGAATTAAGGAGAATGGCTTTCAATATGACGTAATTCCGGGTACAAAAGATGGAAACAAAGGGCTAATTGGTCATCAAGGAAACAATGAAGGTCAAACGATCTTTAAAGATATTCATGAGGATAAATGGTATATGTTCCTAGATTCATGGCCGTATCATGTACGCTGGTCGACAAATTTGGAGGATGGCTCACAATTTGTGAATAACTTACTTCCAGAATCTGAATATGCTCTTCCACCAGGACCGCGACATGGAACCGTTATTCCAATAACACGTGCGGAATATAATGCTCTTCAAGAAAAATATGGTATGCCTTCACAAGAGCAATTAGAAGAACCAGTCCTACATTATACCTTTGACAAAGATGACATGGATGGGAAAACAGTAAAAGATGTTTCTAATAATGGTTTTGATGCAAAATTAATAGGTGAATCTAAGATTGATTCTAGTGATACGGTTGGTCAATCAAGCGGCTCTTTATACCTAGATGGAAATTCGGGATATGTTGAACTACCGAAAAATATCATAAAAGACCTCGATTTAGAAAGTATGACAATATCTACATGGGTTAAAGTAGATGGGAATCGGGCAAATCAACGGATTTTTGATTTCTCTTCTAATACAGGAAGAGTTGCAAATCGCAATACAATGTATTTAAGTACACAAGGTGATACGGGGAATCTTGAATTTGCAATTGTAACGCCTTTTACCGAGAAATTTGCAAATCAAAACTCACCATTAGGCAGCAATTATAAATATGCCCTAAGAGCTCCTAAGCTTTCAACAGAAAACTGGCATCATGTAGCGATGACAATTGAAGGATTTGATGCTGTATTATATGTTGATGGAAAAGAAGTATCGAGAAGCTCAACATATAATGTTGAGCCGAGAATGCTTTTAGAAACTACGATGAACTACTTAGGCAAATCTAGCAATGAGAATCACAGTTTATTTAAAGGGAAATTTGATGATTTTAGAATTTACAACCGTGCTTTAAATAATAAAGAAATTGCTAATTTAGCAGATGAACAAGTTTCTAAACCTCCAATCGAAGATCCGAAGGAAGCAAAATTAATTCTTGATTATGATATGAAAAATATTGATGGAACAAACGTTAAGGATAATGCTGGGAATTTCGAAGGGAAGCTTGTAAATCCTGAAAATGCACAATTAATTAAAGGAGAAGAAGTAGGTGTTATCAACTTTAAAGGTGGATCAACAAGCTCTTATATTGAAATGCCAAAAGGAGTTTTAGATAACTTGGAAAGTATAACCATTTCATCTCTGGTGAATTGGAATGGAGCAAATGAGGCTGAATGGATTTTTGCATTAGGTCAGGATAGTAACAAATATCTTTTTACAACACCAAGTCGTAATTCAGGTGATCGTTCTGCCCGTGTAGGACTCGGAATGACAAGCTGGAATAATGAAGCAGGTGCGAATGCAACAACTGGTCCATTAAAATCGAAGGAGTGGAAGTTAGTCACAGCTGTTATGTCTGGTGAAGATCAAACATTGAAGCTTTACATTGATGGTAAAGAGGTCGGAAGTGCATCAACAAATGGTTATACATTAGACCAGATTAACAATCTAAATGGACCAAGTGGTTTTATCGGAAAATCATTCTATTCAGCTGATCCATACTTTGGTGGTATGATTGCAGATTTTGAAATTTATGATGGGGCATTATCAGACTCAGAAGTAAGCGAACTAAAAGAAAGAGCGGATGAAAAAATAGCTGAAATGGATGGTCTATTACTAGAAAATGCAGTTAAGCAACTAGATTATGAACTGTTTATTAATGGAAATGAAAGGAAGGACGAAATCGTGACTGATTTGGCGTTTCCAAAAAATGGACCGTTTGGAACAGTCATTTCTTGGGAATCACAAAACAAAGAAATCATTACAAATGAAGGACATGTAAAAAGACCTTCTTATGAAGATGGGGATCAAAAAGTAACAATAACAGCCTCAGTTTCAGATGGGATAAATAGTATGAAAAAAGATTTCACTGTTACTGTTTTAAAGAAGCCACATGATTTAGCGGCAGTTAAAGCAGACGCAGAGGCTTTAAACGTTTATAACATAAATGATGTACGTGGAAACTTAACATTGCCGACAAATGGTGAAAATGGTTCAACGATTACGTGGAAATCCAGTGACCCTTCCATTATTACAACAACTGGTGAGGTGACTCGTCCTATACATGGGCAAGGAGGCGTAACAGTTAAATTGACGGCAACTATTGTATTAAATAATGAAAAAGTAACAAAACCGTTCCTTGCCGTTGTCAAAGAATTACCAAAGAAGGAAAGCTATGAAGGATACGTATTTAGTTATTTTACTGGTGAAGCTACTTCAAATGGTGAACAAATATACTTTGCCTTAAGTGAAGCAAATAATCCACTAAAGTGGCAAGAATTAAACAATGGCGAACCAGCGATTACTTCTGATTTAGGTGAAAAAGGACTTAGAGATCCATTTATCATTCGTTCACCTGAAGGAGATAAATTTTATCTAATTGCAACAGACCTAAAAATTAATGGTAATGGAAATTGGGATAGAGCACAAAGACATGGCAGCAGATCGATAATGGTTTGGGAATCGAATGATCTCATTAATTGGTCAGAACAAAGAATGGTAGAAGTTGCTCCTCAAGAGGCAGGAAATACGTGGGCACCTGAAATCTTCTACGATGAGACGACTGGTGAATATATTGTTTTCTGGGCTTCTAAATTATATGAGAATGCGGAACATACTGGTTCAACATATAACAAAATGATGTACAGCAAAACAAGAGATTTCTACACATTTACTGAGCCAGAAGTTTATATAGATAATGGATACTCTGTAATTGATACGACGATGATTGAGCATGATGGTAAAATTTATCGCTTTTCAAAGGATGAAAGAAATAATACTACTGAATCACCAAATGGTAAATTTATATTCCAAGAGGCAGGAGATTCTGTTCTTGACCCTAGCTTTGAGTTAATTAAGGAAGGTATTGGAAAGGGTTCAATTGGTGCAGGTGAAGGCCCAACAATCTTTAAGTCGAATACTGAAGAAAAATGGTACCTATTTTTAGACGAATTTGGTGGCAGAGGCTATGTTCCATTTGAAACGACCAATTTGGACTCTGGTGAGTGGAAAATGTCTGAAGACTTTGATTTACCGGCCTCCCCTCGCCATGGAACCGTTATTCCTGTGACAAAAGCTGAACATGAAGCACTACTTAAAAATGTTCCAAAAGTTGATGTGCCAAGTGCAGGAAAGCGAGTAACGAGCGTTTCTCTCAATAAAGCAGAATTAGAACTAGTTGTAGGAAATGAAGTACACCTTAAGGCAACAATTACACCAGAAGATGCAGTAAATCAAGATGTCCTTTGGTCAAGTAGTAGTGAAGATATCGCTAAAGTAGACGAAAATGGAAATGTAATAGCTTTAAAGGAAGGAAGAGTAATAATTAGCGTTGCTACAGTAGATGGGGGGCTCATGGACTTTACTGAGGTTATTGTTAAAGCAAAACCGGGTGAAG
>NZ_JBQENT010000017.1:0-91798 GCF_052044855.1 Metabacillus sp. 22489 | reverse complement strand
TAAAGTGGTCGGGAAACCAACTTTATCCTACCATGTGAAGTGAGGTTTTTTAATACCTAATACCACGCTTGAAGCTCTTTAGAACCCCCAGCATAGCAGGGGGTTTTCGAAACCACAAATAAAAAATCCCCTTTATAAAGGGGATTAAAATTAAAACACGATTGTCTTATTTTGATGAACAATAATCCGGTCTTCTAGGTGCCACTTCACAGCCCGCGCTAAAACACTTCGCTCTACGGAACGGCCAATCTTTTTAAGGGAATCAACATTATCGCGATGATCAACTCGACTTATATCCTGTTCAATAATTGGGCCTTCATCAAGATCATTTGTAACATAATGAGATGTTGCCCCAATTAATTTCACACCACGGCCATAGGCGCGCTCATATGGTCTTGCCCCGATAAAGGCAGGTAAGAATGAATGGTGAATGTTAATAATTTTATTCGGATTTTCTGCAACAAATTTTGGTGTTAAAATTTGCATATAACGCGCGAGAACAATGACATCGATCTCATACTCTTTAAGCAATTGCAGTTGTTTCTCTTCGACTTGCTCTCGGATATCTTTGTTAGCTGGGATGTAATAGAATGGAATATTTAATCCTTCTACAACATCTCTCGCTTCTTCATGGTTACTGATGACAAGTGCAATATCTGCCATTAAATCGCCACTTTGCCATTCCCATAAAAGCTCTAACAAACAATGAAGCTCTTTTGATACGAAGATCGCTGCCTTTTTTATTTGATAAACATGTGTTAATTTCCATTCCATATCAAATTGACTCGCAATCTCTGTAAATTGCTCTTCAATTTCCTTTGCTTTATCCTTTAATCCTGGACATTCAAATTCAATGCGAATAAAAAACATGCCGTTCTCTGGATTTGTTGAATACTGACTTGATTCAATAATATTTGCATTATGTGAAAATAAAAACTTAGAAATTGCTGCAACAATACCTGGCTGGTCTGGACAACTAACTAATAAGCGTCCACGATTTTTATTTTTTTCTTGAAACAATTCAATCTGATTGTTAATAAATGTATTCATTTAAATAACCTCTCTACTTGTAATTACATCAGTCTATTATACAATAGTGACATCCGCTTTTTAAGATGATTTACTAATTATTTACGATTCTCTTCATTGTTGCCTTACGATAAATTTGATTTAGTACTTCTGAAAGCACCAACCCAATCGCGATTGAGCCAGAAATCATAAACGCCTCTGCAGCAAGGGAAATCGCTGTATTATAATCATTTTCTACAACTCTTCTCATCGCATCATAAGCTAAACCACCTGGTACAAGAGGAATAATTCCCGATACGTTAAAAATAATCACTGGGGTTTTATATCGCTTTGCAAAGTATTGACTAATGACCCCGATAATAAACGAAGCAAGGACAGAAGCAAATACACTATCTCCGGAGTATTCAAAAAGGATAACATAGATTACCCAACCAATCATTCCAGCAAAACCACATTTAAATAACGATTTAATAGGGGCATTAAAAATCACACCGAATGCAGCTGAAGCTATAAAACTTGTAATAATTTGTTCAACTAGTATGATAAATCCCCCCCCTAATAGATTGAAAATACAACCGCAACACCTGCACCAATTGCAAAGGCAGTTAAAAACGCCTCAGCACCTTTTGATATCCCTGACACTAAATGACCTGCCATTAAATCTCTTACAGCATTTGTTATTAATAATCCAGGTACTAAGGGCATTACCGATGCAATGATGATTTTATCCAGTTCCACACCTAAATTTGTCTCGATAAATAGCACTGACAAAAGACCGATCAATAAAGCTGCAAGAAATTCAGCGAAAAATTTCACTTCAACTAAGCGATGAAGATAAATTAAACTCGTAAAGCCGATTCCACCTGTAATAATTGCAGGTATAACATCTATCCAACCGCCTTTAAACATAATTAAAAAGCAGCCACTCGCAATCGATGCAGCGATAATTTGGATCGAAATTGGATATGCATGAGGGTCTCTTTCAACCTCCTTTAACTGTGAAAGAGCCTCTTCGACGGTAAGTTCACCACTGCTAATTAATCTTGAGATATTATTAACTTTAGCTACCTTTTGTAAATCTGTTGAACGATCAACGATTCTCACTAGCTCTGTCACATTCTCGCGCTCAACCGAAAATATAATTCCAGTTGGGGTGACATAGCTATGAGAATGCTCGATTCCATATGCAGCCGCAATCCGCATCATCGTATCTTCGACACGGTATGTTTCAGCTCCACTTCGTAACATAATTTTCCCTGCAAGTAAACTTACATCAATAATATCAAAAATTTGTTCTTGTTTACTATCCACTACATTCACTCCATACTAAAGAGTCTATATAGAGTTTAAATAAGAAGTACGTTTTAAGCAAATAAAGATAGCACTTATAGACAGCATTTCTTATACTTCTTCCCACTACCGCATGGGCACGGGTCATTTCTTCCAACCTTTTCAACGTTTACTGACAGTTCAGCAATATCATTTGGAGCATTTCTTTCTTCCTCTATCGTTTCTACCCATTCATCAAAAAGAGGGTGACTGGTACCAATCAATTTATAGTAGCTATATGCTAATTCTGCAAGACTATAGTAAAAGGTAACGGGTCTTTTACTTACATAGTCATTTATTTCTGGTTCTGCCTTCGGACTTACATGATGGGCGAGGGCTTCAATAATCATCTCTTTATTTTCATCATCCTCTACTTGATGGTAAGCCTTTCGCAAAACATCTACTGCATAATCCGACTTAATATTTTCGACGATAGAGGTTGCATATAGATAAGACTCTTCCTTTAGTAAATAAGGGGATACCGCATCAACAACTTCATCTGATTGAAGAGAAATTAAGGCTGCAGCAACTTCCTCTAGCAAAACGTCATCATCTCGGACAAGTAACGGAACCAATTGCGTAATAAATCCTTCACTTTTTATTAAGCCGATCATATAGATTGCTAATTTTCCATCATAATCAAACCACTGCTTTTTAATATTTCCCTCAACTGACTTTGCAATTTCCGCTTCTGTTATCCAATTGTTCTCTACTAAAGTAAGGGCAATTTTTTTTGCCAGCTTATATAAAACTCCATCGAATGCTTGCCCTGCCTCCAGCTTAATAAGAATATTGGCATATTCCCTCTTTACATCTTCCCTCGTTCCGTTTACTAGCAAATCAAACAACTGCCACTCATCTTTAGAAAAATACGGCTCTAAAGCATCCTTGTTTTTCAAAATTATTTTGGGATTAAGCTCCTTTAATAATTGAATATACAATTGTCGGTATTCACTTGATGATTGGTGGATGCCATCAGTTAATAAGTGAACAAGCTCTTCATGATTCGGATCAATCGATAGGTACAATAAAATAGTCGCCTGTTTTTCCTCATTTTGATTAGCTTCCTTGATTAACAATTCAATTGTTTTTTTATCTGTTTTTGAATAATCGTGAAGTGCATGCAAAATGAATTCTTGAACAACAGCATCTTTCGTATTTAAAAATGGGGTAATTCTTTCTAAAAAGGTCATCTTATATCTTCTCCATCATTTTTTATTTCCTATCTCTGTTTTACCATTTGTATCTTTTTGAAACAATAAGACACTACTAATACTAGTTAAGTTTTACCGATTGGCTACCATTCGCCATAATTAGGTAATTGAAAACGCATTAATTTTCGTTGACAACTTGTATATACAGATATAAGATAACATCATAACATGTATATACATGTTAGTCGTCTCTAGCATAGTATGAAAACGCTCTAATAATTAATTTTACGATTTAACATCTATCAATATAGGAGGAAAAACCATGAATGTTGATAAAAAACAAGTTAGTCAAATTATTGACGCCATTGGTGGAAAAGACAATATATCAGCAGCAACGCACTGTGTTACACGCTTGCGTTTTGCTTTAGTCGATGAAGGAAAGGTTGATAAAGAAGCTCTAGAAGCAATCGATCTTGTAAAAGGATTCTTCTCAACGAATGGGCAGTTTCAAGTTGTTATCGGCCAAGGAACCGTTGATAAGGTCTATAAGGAAATGGTTCATCAAACAGGTGTAGGGGAAGCATCTAAGGAAGACGTGAAAAAAGCGTCTGAACAACATTTAAATCCTTTGCAACGTGCAATTAAAACATTAGCAGATATTTTTATCCCGATTTTACCTGCAATCGTAACAGCCGGTTTATTAATGGGGATTAATAATTTATTAACAGGACCAGGCATTTTCTTTGAACAATCAATTGTTGAGAAATATCCTCAATGGGCCGATGTTGCCAGCATTATCAACTTAATTGCCAACACAGCATTTACATTTTTACCAGGTCTTGTTGGTTGGTCTGCAGTGAACCGCTTTGGGGGAAGCCCATTATTCGGGATCGTTTTAGGCTTAATGCTCGTTCACCCAGATCTTTTAAACGCATGGGGTTACGGGGCAGCTGAGGAAATTCCAACTTGGAACCTATTTGGATTAGAGGTTCAAAAGGTTGGTTATCAAGGACAAGTTTTACCAGTGTTAGTGGCAGCTTATGTATTAGCTAAGCTCGAAAAATGGTTAAGAAGCAAAATTGCTGATTCATTCCAGCTTTTATTAGTTGCACCAATAGCTTTATTAGTAACAGGACTCATCTCATTTATCGCGATTGGACCAATTACATTTGCAGTTGGTAACGTCATCACAGATGCTGTAGTAAATATTTTTGAATTTGCGCCAATTATTGGTGGTCTCATTTATGGTGGCTTGTATGCTCCGCTCGTTATTACAGGTATGCACCATACCTTCCTAGCAGTCGATTTACAATTAATCGGTAGCACTGGCGGCACATTCCTATGGCCAATGGTTGCATTATCAAATATTGCCCAAGGAACAGCAGCACTTGCAATGATGTTTATCCTAAAGGACGAAAAACTAAAAAGTTTATCCGTTACTTCAGCAGTATCTGCTTATTTAGGGGTTACAGAGCCAGCGATGTTCGGTGTGAATTTACGTTTTAGATATGCATTTATTTCAGCTATTATCGGATCTGCCCTTGCTGGTGCATTTATTTCCGTTCAAGCTGTAAAAGCACCATCTGTTGGTGTTGGTGGTCTTCCTGCATTCTTATCGATTTTCCCACAAAACTGGGGAGCATTCTTTATCGGCATGGCCATTGTTATTATCGTTCCTTTTGTACTCACACTATTTTTCGGTAAAATCCGTAAACAAAAATAATAGAATAAACCAACTTTTACGATACCATCACGCCAGACTAGGCAATGATGGTATCGTATCTTCGTTTTTACATATGAAAAGCAGTTAGGCGATTATAGCTTACACAAATTAAACTACCAAAAATATCACTCAACTAGGGGTTGTTACTTCATGAATAAAGCATGGTGGAAGGAAAGTGTCGTCTATCAAATTTATCCTCGAAGTTTTATGGACAGCAATGGAGATGGAATAGGGGACTTACAAGGGATTATTTCAAAGCTTGATTATATAAAGAATTTGGGCATTGATGTCATTTGGTTATCGCCTGTATACAAATCACCAAATGATGATAATGGCTATGATATTAGTGATTATCAAGATATAATGGATGATTTCGGAACAATGGCTGACTGGGAACAGCTTTTAGTAGAGGTTCATGAGCGCGGCATGAAGCTCATTATGGACTTAGTTGTCAATCACAGCTCTGATGAACATCCTTGGTTTTTGGAAGCAAGGCAGTCGAAAGACAGCAAATATCGTGATTACTATATTTGGCAAAAAGGGAAAAATGGAAAAGAACCATCCAATTGGTATTCAAACTTTGGTGGCTCTGCTTGGGAATACGATGAAGCAACTGACGAATATTATTTGCATCTTTTCTCAAAAAAACAGCCTGATTTAAATTGGCGTAATCCATCTCTTCGCAAAGAGATTTATAACATGATGATATGGTGGCTTGAAAAGGGGATTGACGGCTTTCGAATGGATGTCATCAACTTCATCTCAAAGCCGGAGAATTTTGAGGATGGAGATTTAAAGCCGGGAAAAAAACATGCATCAGGTAGTAAATTTTACCGGAATGGACCGCATATTCATGATTACTTACAAGAAATGAACCGTGAAGTTCTTTCTCATTATGATGTCATGACAGTTGGAGAAATGCCAGGAGTGACACCTGAACTAGCCAAGCTATATACAAGTGAAGATCGCAAAGAATTAAATATGGTTTTTCAGTTTGAGCATATGGGTCTTGATAATGGAGAAAATGGGAAGTGGGATTTAAAACCATTAAAATTAGCTAATTTAAAGGCTAACTTATCAAAATGGCAGCTTGCCCTTGAAGATACTGGCTGGAATAGTCTTTATTTCAATAATCATGATCAGCCACGCTCTGTTTCTCGCTTTGGAAATGACAAGAAATACCGTGTTGAATCTGCAAAAATGCTTGCAACATTGCTTCACATGATGAAGGGTACCCCTTATGTTTATCAAGGAGAAGAAATTGGGATGACCAATATTCGCTTCGATTCCATTGATGACTATCGTGATATCGAAATCATTAATATGTATAAGGAGCAAACAGAAGCAGGGATTCCCCATCGGCAAATTATGGAAAGTATCTATGCGAAAGGGCGGGATAACTCACGCACACCAATGCAATGGGATGCTAGTCCAAATGCAGGCTTTACAACTGGTACACCTTGGCTAAAGGTCAATCAAAATTATATTGAAATCAATGCAGAAGCAGAAATATCTAACGCTAACTCTATTTATCATTATTATCGTAAGCTCATTCAGCTTAGAAAAAAGTATGACGTTATCGTATACGGAAAATATGAGCTACTTTTACCTGAGCATCAAGAAATTTTTGCTTACACACGAACACTTGGTGACGAAAAGCTACTTGTCATTTGCAATTTCTATGAAGGGCAGCCAATGTTCGAATTACCTGGACATATTACCTATCAATCAGCAGAACTATTAATTAGTAATTATCCAGAAAAGCTAACACATGAGCTAGAATCAATTCAATTAAGGCCTTACGATGCAAGTGTCTTTTTACTTAAATAATGGCTAGATAAAAGCTTACAGTTACACAGGGCATAAGACTCCAGACTAAATTATAACGAGTCAGATACAACTAACTGTTAAGGGGATTCTTAACAGTCTACAAGAATCAAACAGACAGGTTTAACAGAGCCTATAAAAATAACAGGTGGTGGAAGAAATGAAACAACAACCATGGTGGAAGAAAGCTGTTGTTTATCAAATTTATCCGAAAAGCTTTCATGATACACAAGGAAATGGAGTAGGGGATATTCAAGGTATTATTGAAAAACTTGATTACTTGAAAAATCTCGGTGTTGATGTCATTTGGCTAACACCAATTTATAAATCCCCGCAGCGTGACAACGGATATGATATAAGTGACTATTATTCAATCCAGGAAGAGTACGGTACAATGGAGGATTTTGACCGTTTAGTTACAGAGGGGCATAAGCGCGGTCTTAAAATCATTATGGACATTGTCGTGAATCATACTTCAACAGAGCATGAATGGTTTAAACAGGCCGCATCCTCGAAGGAAAATCGTTATCGCGACTTTTATATATGGAAGGATCCAAAAGAAGATGGCTCGGTCCCAACGAACTGGATTTCAAAGTTTGGGGGACCTGCCTGGGAATTTGATGAAAAGACAGGGCAATATTATCTTCATCTCTTTGATGTCACACAAGCAGATTTAAACTGGGAAAATGAAGAACTTCGTCAGGAAGTCTACAGAATGATGAATTTTTGGTTTGATAAAGGTGTTGATGGCTTCCGCTTAGATGTTATAAATCTAATTTCAAAAAATCAAGATTTCCCTGATGATGATGGGTCTGTTCCACCAGGTGATGGAAGAAAGTTTTATACAGATGGTCCACGTGTACACGAATTTATCCACGAAATGAACAAGAAAGTGTTTTCAAAGCACAATAGTATGACTGTTGGCGAAATGTCATCGACAACGATTGATCATTGTATTAAATACTCAAATCCTAGCCGTAACGAGCTTAGTATGACGTTTAATTTCCATCACTTAAAAGTCGACTATCCTAACGGTGAAAAATGGGCGCTCGGTGAGATGGATTTTCATGCATTAAAAAACATTCTGTCAACATGGCAAACAGAGATGAACAAAGGTGGTGGATGGAATGCACTGTTTTGGTGTAATCATGATCAACCGAGAATTGTATCGAGATATGGAAATGATGGTGAATACCACATTCAATCGGCAAAAATGCTTGCAACGACCATTCATATGATGCAAGGAACACCATATATATACCAAGGTGAGGAATTTGGAATGACTGATCCAAAATTTACTTCTATCGAGCAATACCGTGATGTTGAATCCATTAATATGTACAATATTCTAAAGGAAAAGGGTATGCCTGAAGCAGAGGTATTAGAGATTTTAAGACTTAAATCCCGAGATAACTCTCGTACACCTGTTCAGTGGAATGATTCAGAGCATGCTGGATTCACTACAGGTACACCTTGGATTGAGGTTGCAAGCAATTATAAAGAGATCAATGCTGAACGTGCCATCAAAGATCCAAATTCTATTTTTTATCATTATAAAAAGTTAATTTCCTTACGCAAGGAATATGACATTATTACCGATGGAGATTATGAATTACTGCTAGAGGATGATGAGCAAATCTTTGCATATATTCGTTCAACTAACACTGAAAAGCTTTTAGTAGTAAATAACTTTTATAATCAGCCAACTGTATTTCAATTACCTGAACATATTGATGTGAATGATTTCTCAAGGGAGCAATTGATTTCAAATTACTCAGATTCAGTCAATACATTTGAGAACATGGAGCTTCGACCATATGAATCAGTCGTCTATTATTTAAAGAAATAAGCAGACAATTTACAGCAGTACACCCTTATGCTTGTTCATGGTAAGATGAAGTAAGACTTTTCTAAGAAAGGTTTTACTTAGGAGCTTTTTTGCCCTAATAGATAAGAGCGGTGATAAGGATGAAAACAAATAAATATCTTGCCATCTACAAGGAATGGACAGAAAAAATAAAATCAGGCGAGGTTAAAGCAGGGGAAGCAATTCCCTCTGAAAATGACTTAGCTCTCACATATGAAACAAGCCGAGAAACGATTCGAAAAGCATTGAATCTATTAGCTCAAAATGGCTTTATCCAAAAAATTCGCGGCAAGGGATCGATTGTGCTTGATGTACAAAAAATGAGCTTTCCAATTTCCGGACTAGTGAGCTTTAAAGAAATTTCAAAAACGTTCCATTCCGAAGCTAAAACTACTGTACATGATTTTGGCTTAATCAAGCCTAATCCATTTTTAAAACAGCAATTACAGACTTCGAGTAAGGATGAAATTTGGAAGGTTATTCGCTCTCGAACAATTGGAGGAGAACGAATTATTTTAGACAAGGACTACTTTCTAAAAAAGTATGTTCCAACGTTAACAAAGCAAATTTGTGAAGGCTCTATTTATGATTATTTAGAAAACGAAATTAAGCTTAAGATTAGCTTTGCAAAAAAGGAAATCGTAGTAGAGGAATGCACAAGTGAGGATCGAGAGCACCTTGATTTAGAAGGCTTTTCACATATTGTCGTTGTTAAAAATTATGTTTATTTAGAAAATGCCTGCCTTTTTCAATATACAGAATCACGCCATCGTCTTGATAAATTCCGTTTTGTTGATTTTGCAAGACGTGGTGTTTAATCCTCATATCTAACCACCTGTGAATGCTCACACAGGTGGTTATTTCTCTCTATCTCATGATATGATTTATTTTGATACTAATAACAATAAATGAGGGAAGGAAATGACGATGAAATCTGAAATCATTGAACGGTTTACCCGCTATGTCAAAGTAGATACACAATCAAATGAAAATAACGAAGCCTGTCCTTCAACACCTGGTCAACTGACACTTGCTAACATGCTTGTTGAAGAATTAAAGCAAATTGGAATGAAAGATGTCACCATCGATGAAAATGGCTATGTCATGGCAACATTACCAGCTAATACTGATAAAAAGCTTCCTACGATTGGCTTTTTAGCTCACGTTGATACAGCAACAGATTTTACTGGTCATGATGTTAAACCACAGATTGTTGAAAATTATGATGGGAATGACATCACATTAAATCAAGCATTACATATCGTTATGTCACCAAAGACTTTTCCAAATTTAAAAAACTATGTAGGACATACGTTAATTACGACAGATGGAACAACCCTTTTAGGGGCAGATAATAAAGCAGGCATTGCTGAAATCATGACGGCAATGGCTTATCTTATTGAAAATCCGAATATAAAGCATGGTAACATCCGTGTTGCATTTACACCTGATGAGGAAATTGGCAGGGGTCCGCATAAATTTGATGTTGCAGCTTTTAATGCAGATTTTGCGTATACCGTTGATGGGGGACCATTAGGTGAGCTTCAATACGAAAGCTTTAATGCTGCTGCAGCTAAAATCACATGTAAAGGGACAAATGTTCATCCCGGAACTGCAAAGGATAAAATGATCAACTCTGCAAAAATCGCCATGGCATTTCATCATAAGCTCCCAGAAATGGAAGCACCTGAATATACAGAAGGTTATGAAGGTTTCTACCATTTACTATCAATTGATGGAGATGTTGAGGAAACAAAGCTCCATTACATTATTCGCGATTTTGATAAACAGAAGTTTGAAGAGCGTAAAAATAAAGTGATTTCCATCATTAATGAGCTTAAAGATATCTATGGTCAGGATGCAATTAGTCTTGAGTTAAATGACCAATATTATAATATGAGAGATAAGATTGAACCTGTGAAATATATTGTCGATATCGCTCATCAAGCAATGGAAAACTTAAGTATTAAGCCAATAGTTGAACCGATTCGCGGCGGTACAGACGGCTCACAGCTATCATATATGGGGTTACCAACACCGAATATTTTCACAGGTGGGGAGAACTTCCACGGAAAATATGAATTTATTTCTGTAGAAAATATGATAAAAGCGACGCAAACGATTGTTGAAATTATTTCGTTGTTTGAAGAAAGAGAGCAACAATAGTAAGTTAATAAAGAGAGTGACTCAAAACCAAAGGTTCAGACCCCTCAAGCACAATATAGACCAATAACGAGGTTAGTGTACTATATACCGGTGTTTGTTGGAGGGGTCAGGCCCTTTTGAATCAACCTTCACCATTAATTATTATCATATTTATCCTTCATAGCATCGCCTTTATCTTCACTTTATTCCTTTAAATTCTTTCCTTCGGCTTTTACTGAATCTTTAACTCTTTATACCTATCACATAAAGAACTTCAGAACCACTTAGTAAAAAGGTCATATTTCTTACTAGGAACGTTTGAAAGACTACACCTATTTTGAAGGTTAGTGTACAAAACGACAAAAAACACTTAAAATCCCTTCCAAAAACGTATAAAATAGATATAATGTATTATTTTTTAGAACGTTACTTTTCGCTTACTCTTTTTACAAATACCTATACTTATCCTCTGTATAGGTTAGAAATAAATCGAAAAGAACGAAAAATAAAATAGGATATTGTATCTAATTCTATTAATTATTGTTTGGAACATTCACCGTTCATCCGCGACTAATCATTGCCATTTTTATATGATAGAGGGGGATATATCATGAAAATAATTTTAATAGATGATGAAATCCTTGCACTCGCATATCTAGAGCAGCAGTTTAAAAGGATTCCAGATGTAAATATTATTGGGAAATTTACCGATCCTCAAGAAGGAAAGCTATATATCCTTCACCATGATGTTGATGTTGTATTCTTAGACATCCATCTCCCTGGGATAAATGGAATTGAATTAGCGGAACAAATTTTGGAGGAGAAGCCAAAATTAAATGTAGTATTTGTCTCTGCACATGATTATTATGCGATTAAAGCCTTTGATTTAAATGCTCTTGATTACGTCTTAAAGCCAGTAAGTAATGACCGTTTGTTAAATACCATTCAGCGGCTAAAAGAAAGAATTAAGATGAACGATCAAAGTATACCGATAGCAGATCCTAATCTTCATATACAATTGTTTGGTCAATTAACAATCGGGTTTGAAAATCATTCTAGTCTACCGATCCGTTGGCGAACGTCAAAGGTACAGGAACTATTTTTATATTTGATGCAGCATCGCACTCAGCTAGTACGTAAGGCAACACTTATTGAATTGCTTTGGCCTACTTATGAACAAAGCAAAGCGTATTCACAATTGTATACTGCCATTTATCATATTCGAAAAACATTAGAACCATATGGAAATCACTTTAACATTTCGAATACTAATGACGGTTATATTTTTAATATGGAAAATGTATTTGTTGATGTAGATAAGTGGGAGCATGAATTACAAACAGATATGCTAGTAAACCGTGAAACATTCAACAAATATGAGCACCTTCTTACTCTTTATAAAGGGGATTATTTAGAAGACTATGATTATTTATGGGCGGAAAATGAACGCCATAGATTAAAGGTATTATGGCTTCAACTTTCATTTAAGTTAGCTGAATGGTACACCTCTTCAAATCTCGTTCAAAAGGCAGTTACTTTATATCATTCAATATGTCAACGACAGCCCGAAGCTGAGATGGCACATTTTGAACTAATGAAAATATTCGCTGAAACAAATAATCACTTAGCTGTTCACAAGCAATATAAACTATTAAAAAATATCCTTCAAGAAGAATTAAGTGTAAAGCCTAGTTCATATATAACTGAATGGTATCTTCAATGGAGACAAAAAAAGGGAACAAATAAAAATGCTCTAACTTCTCAAACTATGTGACCCGTTAAGGTGTCACATAGTGAAGAAATTAGAACATTTAACTATCATCTATTCTTCGGTATTTTAAACGAAACAACAGTTCCTTTTTTTTGAGAGCTTTCAATTTTTAATCCTTGTCCATACAATTGCTTTAAGCGATGATTTGTATTTAACAGACCGATTCCTCTCGTTTGCTCTGTTTCACTATCCAACAGATTACTAAGCTTGTCCTCATCCATTCCAATCCCGTTATCTATAATAAATACCTCAACAAATTCAACAAGCTCTTTTATTCTAACTGTAATGGTTCCACCGTTCGGTTGTTGCAATATACCATGTCTAACGGCATTTTCCACTAGTGTTTGGATGGAAAGTGGTGGGATTGATATATCGATATCTGTATCTATCTCCCACACAATATTGAGTCTATCCCCAAATCGTTCCTTTTCAATGTGTAAATAAGAGCGAACTAATGATAGCTCACGTTCAAGCTTCACCACATGCTCATGGCTTTGATAATCGAAGCTCGTCCGTAAGTAATTGCTAAACTCTATCAATAAATCTTGCATTCTCGGAATATCAATTGTCCCAAGAGCTGCAATTGAATTTAATGTGTTAAATAAAAAATGTGGACGAATTTGAGCCTGTAACCATGCAGCTTCTACTTGTAAATGCCTTTCAACAGATTGTTTTAAATCCGTAAGGGCGCGAACACGAGACTTTAGCTCCCAAGAATCGACTGGCTTTGTTACATAATCATTTGCTCCTGAACGGAAACCAGCTACAATATCCTCAGAACGATTTCGTGCTGTTAACAGTAATACTGGTAATTCTGATATCGTAAACCTCTCTCGTATCATACGGGTGAATTCATAACCAGACACATGTGGCATCATTACATCAGATATAACGAGATCAAAGCGGCTTCCTTCAAGGATTTTAATTGCTTCAGATACGCTTGTAGCTGTCGTTAATTCATAGGATGTACCAAGCATTTTAACTAATATATTGATATTTACATAATCATCATCAACAACCAAGACTTTAGGATTATGACTAAATGATTTATTGACCTCAGTTTCTTTATGCAAAGTAGAACGACTATGTTCAGCTTGAAGGCTAGTCGCAACCTCCTCTTGCACTGCAACTGGTAAATCTGTCACTTCACCACATAATGGTAAAGTAAAGTAGAACACAGAGCCAGAGTTTTGCGTTGATTTTACTTTAATTATCCCACCATGAAGCTCAACTAATTGCTTACAAATGCTTAAGCCGAGTCCAAAGCCAGTACCTGCTTTTGTTAAATGCGAGTTAACCTGTTCATAAGGTTCAAATATAACCTTCTGCATTTCTTCCTTAATTCCTATACCCGTATCAGCAACCTCAATCCTAGCCATTTCATTTTCTACAATTGCCCGAACAGATATCTCTCCTTCTTCCGTATATTTAATTGCATTATGAAGCAAGTTAAATAAAATTTGAATCAGTCTGTTCTCATCTGCTTTGACTGCAGGAAAGGTATCCTCTATGTCAACTTTGATTTTAATTGGCTTTCCCTCTAACATAAACCTTAACATTTCAACAACACCAGTAACGACTGATTGGATTCGAACACTTTTTATTTCTAGCTGAATCGTTTCTTCCTTCAATCTTGTTACATCTAGCAAATCATTGAGCATCATTGACATTCGTCTACCAACGGAAATTAACAACTCAAGATTGTTCCTCTGCTCTTCATTCGGAGGATTATTTTTATCATCTAAAACTGATTGAGTAATATTGATGATACCATGAAGTGGATTCCTTAATTCGTGTGACGTGTTCACTAAGAATTCATCTTTCCGTTTATTTTGTAATTTAAGCTTTTCAGTAAGTTGAATCGACTTATTAGTTGTTCGAAAAAATGTTTTAAACCAATACGCAGTAAAGCAGAGCAATGTGATGATTAAATCAAATGGGTAATGCATTAACTCTAAAGATAACCGCGATTCTATAATTGCCCAAAGAATATTGATTCCGATGCTATAGCATGCTAAGAGTAAAAAAATGATATCCCTTTTCTCCTTTATTGCCCTTTGTAGTATTACTGTTGAGATAATGACGAATAGGCAAAGGGTCGTTGAAAGAAATACTTTAGATGTTTGTAAAATATAAGTTGATGGAGAAAACAAGATGAATAAACAATAAAATATACAATATCCGGTAAAATATTGAACCATTCGGAATTTGCCATATTCAGGGAACAACTGTTTAAACACTTGTGGAATAAATGCTGCGACACCAATATAGGACCAAAATACAATTTTTATTGACCATTCATATTTAAAAGGTATCAATTGGTATAGCAGTTTATCATCACTTGTTAAAACGCTAATCGTTGCACAAAAAATAACCATAGAAAAATAGAATAAGAGCGATTTACGATAACCTAGGAAATAAAGAAGTACTGCATAAAATATGTGTAACAAAAGAACAACACATAATAAAAGCTGTAAGCCCTTTGAAAGAAGGCTTTGAGTTTTAATTGCTTCTAAGGGACCAAAGCGAACTTGCTCTGTGATTCCTCCTTCGCCAAAATGGTTTGAAACCTGTATGATTAAATCTATCTCCCGCGCACCGGACGGAATAGCTACCGAATATGGATAATATCTAGCCTCATATTGATCCTGCTTGCTAGATGGACTACCTAATCCTCCTATTAATCTACCATTTATATAAATTGCTGAAGCCTTCCGAATTTCATTAAATTGTAGTCCTAACGCCTTCTTTTCCGACTGATCGACTAATATCTTTATCCGATATGTACCGTAATGGAAAGATTTCGTATCGCCTTTAAATACATCCTTCCAATTACTCGGAACATGAATAAGTTCTGGTTTAGTCGTAGCTGTCGTTTCCTTTCCTTCTAGTAATTGAGAAGGGTAGAACTCCCATTCTCCACGTAAAGTAAATGTTTGATTTTTTGGTATATCCCAGTTTCTTAAATCTAGAACTCCATTTTCAATCTTAGGTGGATTAGGCTGGTCCATTTTCGATAAAAAACCATACCATGTTAATCGAATTGCAGTTATTGTAATAAGAAAAAGGATACTAATAATGATTATTTTCTTTTTTGACATCATATCTATATGATATCAAAATCAATAACTTCATTCATGTCTTGATTTAAAAAGTATTAATGCTGACTACTTTTATTCACACTTTAGCTAATGCATGTCTATGTATTTACAAAGAATAAGACATTATATAAAGGGTTCTTTGGAAAAGGCTTTGGGGGTGTTGTTAACAAATTCATTTTAGGGACGAACCTAGCCCGAATATCCTTTACATTCCTTAAACATTTTAATTCTTTGATTCATTTTCCCCCTTTTTTCCAAAAGCTTTTTTTGCTCCCAGTTCTTCTTTCACTCTTCTAATTTCGTCCTGCTTTTCTTTGAAATTAATGTAATCAGCAGCTTGTTGCTCTACTTGTGACATGCGTTTGTATAGTTCACTTGTTTTGTATTTTTCGAGATTGAAATGGATTGGTGAGGTTTTATTTCCTTGGCGGGTGGCTTCGATAAGTTGTTTCATTAATGCTTCTGCATATTGTTCATCTGCTTCTGATAAGTAATATTCGTTTTTTAATTCATAATCAAACTGTTCAATTGCAATTACAGTTTCTTTTCTTTCATTTTCTGCCTTGCTAAGTTCTTCTGCAAAGTGATCTGTCGAAAATATTTCCAATGGAACAAGATCGTTAATTTGATTTAAGATGGCTGCAAGCTCACGTTGAAAGCTTGCAACCATTTCAAGATCTTTATGATTTCGATGTGCTAGTTCATCTTCTAGAAATGAGACATGAACCGTTGCCTCATTTGCTAACTCCATATCTTCCATTGACCCTTCAATACCATAAAAGAATGCTACTTGTCGGTCAATAAGCCGAATCCATGCATCAACGACATCCATTTGACCTCGATAAAACCCTTTGATAGCTTCAGCCCCCTTACCACTAAAGCTTTCATCTAAATTTACAATTCGTGAAAAGTTATTTTTTAATGCTTCTAGCTTTCCACGCAATTCCTCATAACTTTTTGCCCTTGATTCAACTGCTTGAATGAGCGACTGTGTTTCAAGTACCTTCTCGATTGATATCAGTCCTCTCTTTTAGTTTCGGACATTTGCCTCATCCTGATCCTTTAATAAACGAATGTTTGCTTTTGTATCTTCAACATTTTTTTGTACAGCCTGAATGTATTCTGTAAGGAGCTGCTCAATTTTCATTTCACGTTCAAGCCAAGCTTTTGTAAAATCTAATTGATTATTACCTAAATGACTCAATTGAGGAGATGGAATATTTATAGTGGATAAAGTTTTTTCAATTTCACTTAACTCTTTCATCACTTTTTCAAACTCCAGTCGAATCGTCGTCATTAACCTAACCGCCTTTTTAGTTCACTTACCTTTTCTTCAACGACAGCATCATCTTCACTATTCTTCACTAAATGCTCTGCCTCATAAGCAATTGCCTTCGTCGTTTGCAAATACAGTTGAATTTGTTCTAAGGACGATATCTTATTCTCTATTTCCTGCTTGTATCTGTCATAGGCCTCAATTCCAATGTCTTTTATAGCTAAGTAGGCCTCCATCCGATACGATTCAAATCTAGTTGCTCTCTTACCAGTCCATTCCCTTCCTAAATTCGGATCAATGATTTGTGTTATTTCTTGTAATAGATGGTTTTGCTCTACACTAAGTTCACGGCTAGCTTGCTTAAGTCTCTGGATTTTTTCCTCGATATCATTTTCCTTTGAAGAAATCAAATCCTGGAGTGTATCTAAGGTATTCGCTAAACTCATTGATTGACCTCCTTATTTATTTCTAGGAAGCTTTCTTTTTTGCTGATGATGTTGCCCAAATGTAAAGAACAATCGCCAGCAATAGTAGACAAATCCCTACAAGCACCCAAATAAGGATGGACATAGACAAATTGGAAGAAGATGTTGTATCTTCTTCCAATTCATTCATTTTTGTCTCTGTTGTAGATGAAAATAAATTCATTTCAACAGCCTTTGACTTTATCGTATTTCGGTTCGATGTCTGACTTAAAAATAATGAAGCGATTTTTTCTTCGTCAGAATCTGCAGCCCCTTCAAAGGTTAGTTGTTTGATCTGCTCTGGTAACTCAGAACGCTTTGTTGTCGATAACCCTTCATCACGAAGTAAGCTCCTATTCGTTTTTTTTTCCTTTTTCTCATAATCATTAGGCTCTAGCTCATCAATACTAGGTGCATCTGCTGCATAAACAATATTCGAAAAAGATAGCTGGATGCTGACGATAAGGAGCAACAAACCTATTAATGACTTATGCTTCATATGTTTCAGAACCTTCCGTCATCGATACTTTACTCGCCCTTCCAATAAAATATTGAAGAGCTCCTAGACAAAGAATCATAAATGATAAAACGGTGATCGCTGTCCCAAATTGGGATTCTGAGCCATATTGAATCGACATATACACGCTTGACATCGGATCTTCAAATGTAAAGTTAGGTGTTGTTAAGGCAAGTAATGGCGTTACATAGAATATAACCATTCCTACCGTAACAAATAATCCTACTAAATGATGAACACTAAACGCCACCCTTACTAAGGCAGAACCTGCAGTTAGAAGGAAGATCGTATATACAGTCCATTGTACGGCACTATCCTCACGTAAAGGATAAATCTCTAAGCCAAACAAGCTAATAATTAAGCCAATAATGATGTTTAACAGGACAAATAAAATGGCCTGTATCCATAATGGCGGTTGTTGGAAGTAATAGCTTGTATAGCCAATCAGCAAGCTACAGATAAGAACAATAAACAAGACGACAACTGGTGGTAAGTTTTTCACTGTTGTTGTTTGTGTCTCTTCAGGAACATCTCCACTAATTTTCAATGGATTTGTTAAGAAATCATATACATATCCATTTGACTGTCCATCAACAAATGTATTTCCAAGAACACTGAAAACATCATTTCTTATAAGCTCCGTAGAAGCAACGTTTGATGCCCATTTATTATTTAATTTATCTGCATCAACCTGAACATCGTTAACTCTTACTTGAAGCTCACCTGTGTAATCAACGATCGTTCCTTGACTTTCTTTGATTGAATCCATCATTGAATGAATCATTTCCATTTGATTACTGATTATTTCAGTATCTGATATCACTTCTTGACCTTCAACAGCTGGTGTCGGCTCAACAATGGTCAACATTTGTTGTGGTTGGTTAATTTGCTCAAGAACCTTTGTTGCCTCTTGAAGTATGCCATCAAGATTTTCTAATAGAATCTTTTGATGCTCATCAATTTTTCCACTGTATTCAGCCATGAAAACGGTAAAGCCGTCCTCCATGGTATTTAGTACATCTTGATTTGTTGGCATATCAGTCCCTAGTTGATTCCATTTTGCCTGCTCATCTTCTGATATTTGGACAATTCTATTTGCTTGTTGTTGTAATATCTCGTTACCAAGAGTCATAGCTTTTTCCTCATTTACAGAAGCCATACTCTTCAACGTTGCCTCATATCGATCAAGGTACGAATAGTAAAACATCATTTGCACTAAATCTTTACTATTAATATCTTTTCCAAGAATTTTTGAGATTTTCTCTTTTCTTGATTCAGAAAGGACATTTGATGAAAGGATTGATTGTTCTTTCTTATTAATTTCATCTCTAATATCAGCCTCATAGTCTTTGTATAAATTGAGCTCAGTTTCTAGCTTTTTATTTTCAACAATAAGAGCTGCTTTTTCTTCTTCTAAAGAATCGATGGTTTTATTTAGTTCTTCAATCGTTTTATTTAGCTCATCGATTTCTCCATTTAAACCATCAATATCGGATTTTAAACCGTCTATATTCGTTTCTAATTCCTTAATATAGCCATCTTTATGTTTAAGAGTATTTTCCAACAAGTCATACTGTTTTCTTAACTCAGAGTAAGCATTTAACAGCTTATTAAGTTCCTCCTCTAACGGGTTTTTTTGCCCGTTTTCCTTCTCAGATAAAGAGGTCTGTAGATTTGTAATTCTTTCGTTAATAGCATCAAAGCCTGCTAACGATTTTGTGATATCTTCTACCGTAGGTTGCTCTAAGCTTGATAGCTCTGTCTTAACTTTCGTAAGTTCAGCCGCTAATGCTGCTAATTCCTCTTTTTCCTTCGTTAAATCTATGAAAGGTGCTTCAGGCTCCTCTGGTGTTTCCGGTTCTTCTGGATTACCAGGTGTTTCTGGGTTTTCTGGTGTTTCTGGGTTTTCCGGTGTTTCTGGGTTTTCCGGTGTTTCTGGGTTTTCCGGTGTTTCAGGTTCTTCCGGATTACCAGGTGTTTCTGGGTTTTCCGGTGTTTCAGGTTCTTCTGGATTATCCGGTGTTTCTGGGTTTTCCCCATCTCCTGGGTTTGTCGGATTATCAGTGTTTCCTGGCTCTTCAGGTGTTTCTGTCCCTGGCTTTTCGTCATTTGGATCCGGTTCAGTTGGCTTTTCTGGCTCAGTTGGTGTTTCTGGTTCAGTTGGTGTTTCCACTTTACTAAGATTTTCACTTAAAGGATCTAGTTTCTCCTGTAAATCATCAAGTAGATGCGAATCTTTTAACTGCTGATAAAAATCAATAATCTTTTCTTGATGCTGATAGTATTCATTTACTTGTTTATCAACTAAACTGTATCGTTGCTGCTGTAACTGACTTAATAGCTGCTCAGTTCCTACCATCTGCGTCTCTAGCGTATTCATTTTTTCTATGAATAGACTTCCGTTTTCTTCAAATAGATTTTTAGACTCCGTAAATAACGGTTGTTGATTCTGCGTTGCATTGTGTACCGTTTCAATCGATTTAGCCTGGATTTCTGCGAGCAATTTTTGTTGTTTTTCTTGGTATTCCTTATATAGCTCTACATACTTAACAAAGTTAGCTAAGCTTTGTGCATAGCCCTCCATCGTCGCCTTTTGCTCTGGCTCTTGCTTATCAAGCTGTTCAATAGTAGATTGTAAGTTTGAAAGCATTGCCTTTTGATCTTCAATATGGCTAGCTAAATCCTTTGAAGATGGCTTATAAAAGGCAGACATTGTTTGTTGGAAGGCAACTTCCTTTTCTAAAATTTCATCGAACTCACCGCGAATTTGCTCCATATCTGCTGAAACATAATTCCAATATAACGTGGAGATTTTTTGGTTAACTCGTTTTGTTGCCTTTTCAAGCTCTACTAACACCTTTTCTTTATTCACTGCATTTAATTGACTTTGTACTTTATATTGGAAATTCGTTTTAACTGGATTTTCCTCATCATACGTCATAATTTTCTCAGTAAAGTCTGATGGTAAATACACAATTGCATCATACTTTTTATCTCGTAATCCATTCTCCCCTGCGCTTCTCCCTACAACTGTCCATTCATAATTAGAGTTTTGCGACAGGATTGCGGATACATCTTGACCTAGCTTCAATTCCTCGTCATTTTCTTCTGTACCTATATCTTCATTAATAATCGCAATCGTCTTAGTAGCCGTTTCCTTTGGTGTAGCTACCTTTAAAGGATTATCGCCAATGATGCGGAAGAATAGAAAGGGTGTAATGCCAATTATTGCAATAACGATGATAAGCTTCACAATGGCTCTTACTCTTTCATTCATATATGTACCTTCCTTTCTACATTCACAAGCGGAATTTGTATACTTTGCTCTTTTCCGTTTTCGAGGTAATAGCCATAACCCGGTTGAATTTCAGGCTCTTTTCGGTCATAGGTCATCGTATACAATGTTTGATCTGATTTCTTCATTAAAATAACAGCTTGTCGAATTTGTTTAATTTCAACTGTTAATGTGTCATAGCCCTTTGTCAGCTCATTATTGTTACCAGAAACAATCATGTTAAAGCCTAGATGACTATAGTTTTTTATAAATTGAACAATTCGCGTTTGAAGCGTATTATCAATTTTTTGTAAAAAGTTTGCATACCCATCAATGATAAATAAGATAGGTGTAAAGGATGGGAGATTATTCCCTTTCTGAATTTGTTCGTGATATTCGGTTTCTCTTTTTTCTAGAACAGCCTCAATCATGTCTAACCAGCTTGAAACATGGTCTTTATTCTCAAGATAGACAAGATTATCTTCACCACTATAAGATGATAGCCCTCTATCGATTGAATCAAAAAGTGCGATATGTTCTGTTTGATTTTCAAGAGAAGCGTGTATGAGCGCTTTTAACGTATTTGTCTTTCCTTTTTGTGCTTGCCCTAAAACGATGCAATGCTTCGTTTTGTTCAAATTCACGTAGACTGGTTTAACTAGTTCCTCGTCAAGACCAATTGGTAGCATACCTACTTGTTTTTCTACATATGAAGCAAAATTTGTAATTGTTAGCTCCACAGGCAGCATCGGAATTGGATCTGGCTTTTTGCAATCTGCGTAAATTACCTTTAAATGCTGGACTGCTTCTCTCAAGTTTTCCATTAGCTCAAAGTCATTGGCACCTTTAACAGGAAGGAATACTTGAGAAAAATATGTCTCATCGGTTTTGATAATCGCTCTTCCTGGCATCGCTTCAGGAGAAAATTGCAGTCTGCCAACTATCGTACTTGCTTCAGATTGATCCATTAAGTAATGTACGATTTTCGTCTTTATATTACTCATTAATGCTTGTCGTACTGAATTTACACGCGTAGCCGAAACGACCATATAAATTCCCAATGATGCGCCGTCACGAGCAAATTGGTTTAGTTGCTGCTCAAGCTCATACATTTCTTCCTTCACTAAATCAAAATTATCAATCGCTAAATAAAGCAATGGTAGTTTTTCTTCACTCATTGCGTTATACATTTTTATCGTGCCAACCTCAGCTCGTTGGAAAAGACTTTTTCGTCTCGCAACCTCAGCTTTAAGCATTTTCAAAAACTTCTCGATTTTTCGCTCTTGATCAATTGTAAAGTAATCGGCAGCATGAGGTAGCTGTTTAAGAGGTAGTAAACCACCGTTTCCAAAATCCATTAAATAATAATGAACTTCTTCAGGTGTATATTTCCTCGCTAGCCCAAGGAGCAATGTCATCACAGTATGTGTTTTTCCGTAGCCAGCAGACCCAAAGATTCCTATATTTCCATCATCCATGACTTGATACGTATAATTCGACTGACTTTGCTTTTCAGGCTCATCAATCATTGCTAACAATATCTTTGTCTTATCTTCCGTATTCACTTCTTCCATATTACGCTCAATAAATAAACGTCCTGGAAGTGGTGGTAACCAAGGACTTTGGAGTCTCTCAAGCTGCATCTCTTTTTCCAGCTGTTCAATTTTATCGACAATGACACTTATTTCACTAGGAGTCTCCTTTTGAATCGTATCTGATGATGAGACATCTGAAAGTGGAATTAACCCTAAATCTGTTACGATGGCAATTTCATCCTCCATATCAAAGGATTCCTCCTCATGATATGGGGCACCGCTCCATGCAGATTGGAATAACTCATAAACCTCATTGTTTCCGACTTGTAAATATCCTCGACCTGTTACAGTGATAGAAGCTGCATCACCATTTTTCAAAATTTCTCGGCTATCCTCGACATTTTGTACCTTTAGAGCCACTCGGAAGCGAGCGTTACTCCAAATTTGGTTATCAATGACGCCACCCGGCTTTTGTGTAGCCAATATCAAATGAACGCCAAGACTACGACCGATACGAGCTGCACTGACAAGCTCTTTAATAAATTCCGGCTCTTCTGCTTTTAACTCTGCAAATTCATCTGAAATTAAAAACAAATGTGGTAATGGCTTCTCTGTTTTTCCTTGTTTATAAAGCTTCGTATAATCATTTATATGTGATACACTGTAGCGATCAAATAGTCGCTGACGTTGCTTAAGTTCACTCTTTATTGATGCTAAAGCACGCATACTAAAGTTTTTGCTACCTTCAATATTCGTTATCGTTCCAAGAAGATGTGGCATATTTTTAAATGGCTGTGCCATCCCTCCACCTTTATAATCAATTAAAAGGAACGCAACTTCATGTGGATGAAAATGAACAGCAAGGGATAAAATAAATGTTTGTAAAAATTCACTTTTACCAGAACCTGTTGTTCCGGCTAATAATCCGTGTGGACCATGTGCCTTTTCATGAAGATTTAGCTCAACTGTTTCTTCCTTCCCTTTTAAACCAATCGGAACCGCTAATGATTTCGCTGATTCTCTCGTTAGCCAGTTTTGTTTAATTGGTAGCTGATCGACATTTTTCACATTCATCATTTCTAAAAACGACACACCATTTGGTATCGAATTCGTCATCCCAATTTGATGGTCAAGTGTACGGAGCATTCGTGCAAAGTTTTCATTGCTCTCCCGTTTATGCTCATCTAACCTAAATGGGATTCGGACTGCCTTTTTCTGCTGGATTAAAATATCTCCCTGCTCATCGTTTATGTAGCGAATAAGTGTGTAAATATTATCTGATAAGCTTTCCTTTGCTTCTGCTGCAAAAATAGCAGAAATACCCAAATGGTGATGCTCACCTTCTAAATATTCTAAAATGACATGGTCTGAAATAAGCTGATGATTCGTGATAACAAAAACAAAATGTGGTGTAAAGCGAATCTTTTCTTTATCATCTTCCAAATCACGTTCTCTAATCATTTCATATAATGAGTAAAGCAATTGATCACGTGTTTTATCGTTGTAGATAAAACCTTTTGCATATGAATTAGGAAGCTGAAAATGTGGCAGCCACTTCATCCACTCCCATTGCTTATACTCTTCCTCATTAAAAATAAAAACGAATCGTAAATCATGATAGCTATGAAAGAATGCAAGCTGTCCGATAATTTGATGTAATTCATTTTTTAACACAGCATCTTTTCCGATTAATCCTACCGCACCTTCTGACAGATTGGCTGTTATAGGTAAATTAGATAGCCGTTTATAGAATCTCTCTAATTTTTGTGATTCCTCTAGTAAATCATCTGTCTCTCTATTCGCCATATCATTTGAACTAGATGATATCGTGTAGCTTGCATCAACTGTTCCAAGACCTAAACGGAATTGAAGCACATCAGGACTTTCTAAAGTTCTTTCCCACAGTCTATCTGATAGCTGATCCGTTAAATATTTCATTCTCTCAAAGGATGGAAAATGAAATGTTAAAACTTCCTTTTGTTTTTCAGCAACAGTTTGCAGCTCTTGTCTCTTCGCTTCTAAATAGTTCGTATAGATCCGTTGCCGTCTTTCCTTCTGCCGCTTTTGATTCCCTCTATCTTTAAAATACTGAACCGTAGAGGTGAAAATGGTTGTCATAAACATGATTAATGTTATGACGATAAAGATTCCTCTTGGCATAAATAAAGCCACAAGCCCCATTGCAATTAGCATGATAAGCGGGGGAAGAATAATGAGCCATAGGCTGCGGTTAGATGGCTCTGTTTCTTGTGATGGGAGAGAAAGTTGGATTTTCTCATCTGGTAGATCATAAACCATCCTTGGTGTTCTCCGATAAATCGGATATTTCTTTTGCATTTCAGATTGTGGTTTTATCGTTTCTGAGAGATTTGTTGTGAATTCTCGTAAACTCTCAATCTGAATGAGATCCTCTTCAATTAACGTAATCGTCATAAATGGCCAAAACAGCTGGTCCCCAATTTCTAGGATAGTTTCTCCATTTAACCGTGATCCATTTTTATAAAGATGCTCATCAATACTCGTTTTAACAGTCCAGCTACCATTTACTTTATAAAGGGTAAAAGAATTCTCTTGAAAAAACTCATTCTTTTCCTTAACAATGGTGGCTGCTTCATCCTTTGTTGAGAAAATAACCTCAGAATTATGGCCGATATAATAAGTTTTACTAGGAATTAATTTGTCCGTAATCACGATTGATAAATCTATTTCGCCGGCTTTAACCTTGTGGCGTTTATTTAACTCTATCAGCTGTGGATCACTATTATGTTCTAGATAAAATGAGTTATCATGAAAAGTCACCCTCAGTGGCTCATGGAGATTGGCTACTCCTTGCACGGTGATTGTATGCTGCAGCTCTGTGCCTATTGTGACTTCATAATTTTGCTTGGACTTCAATGACAGCTGTTGGTAGGAATCATTGTAAAACACCCATAATAAATGCATTTTTTCACCACCTGTTTTTGTTCACGATTATTGAGGTGACTTTTCTCCCTCAGTTTTGGCTTCCTCTTTTACTTGCTGATTCGTAGTAGTTTGTTCTTGTGTTGCTTCCTGTCCTTGTTGCTTAGCCTGTTCGTTTGACGCTGGAACTGTACCAGCATCCTCTACCGCTTGTTCCTCAGCCTGTTCCTCGGCTTTAGCCCTCTCCTGATCTATTTCCTCTTCGTATTGCTCAATCTCAGACTCAATTTCAGCTAATAACTGATTTCGCTCTTCACGATCTAAATTATCATCTGATTTTACTTGCTCTTGGTAATTGTATAGAGCATATAAAATTAAATGTGTATCTTCAAAGACTCTAGCAATATCTAAAGCTTCCTCTGCATTACCTCGTCCAATGTGAATCCAATATTCGTAATAGCGAGGATCTGATTGTAATGTCACGGTATTTTGAATACTCTCTTTTTGCTCTTCTGAGAGTGATTCATTAATTAAATACGCCGTTGATAATTCATATTGTGTCACCTTTGGCATTTCATCGAAATCATAAGGCTGAAGGATCGTTACAACCTCACTATATTCGTTATTAAGGAATTTCTCCTGTGCCTCGATAAAGCTTGCCTGTTTTGGCTGAATAAAAAACAACGAATACAACGAGTACACTAATGTTGGAATTAAACAAACCGTTACACCTATTAAAATATAACGATTTAGCTTCCATGTTTTTTTGTTTACTGTCATTAACTGAGTCTTTTCCTTATTAATCTCTTGAATTCTCATTTCGAGTAATTCAATAAGATTAGAAATAGACTCCGCCTTACATACCTTCGCAGTAAAGCTAGAAAGCTTTAATGTTTCAAAGTGATGGATGTATTGTGAAAAGGTATATTGCTTATCAATAATCGAAGCAATTGTCGCCTTTACTTCTTTCAATAATTGATCAGAATTTTTTTCATATGGTGGAAGACTTTCTTTAACCCCAAAATGAAGAATATATGGATTGAGTCCTTTGTCTAAGACAATGTTTTCTGGACATACAAACAGATGAATTCTAGTTAAGTTGTGGCTATTAACCTTTTGTGCAATACGGTAGGCAATAAGCAAACTATCTCTTTCATCTATTTGCCCCATATGAGGAAGGTAGGTAAACGTGTTAGGAATTGTATGAAGAATGGATAACTCATCATCCATCATTTGAATTTGTTTTTTTATTGTAGGATTTATCTCTTTCAGAAAAGAAATTTCGCCTGGATCATCTAATTTAATTTTTTCCTTTTGAAAAGTAAATGTAATAACACCCTTTTCAAATTTACTAATTGCCTCTAGCTTTTCTTCTATGTATGACATTTCTTTTTGTGATGACATTCCTTATATCTCCTTCATAAAATTTCAATTCTATCTCCAGTTGTAATGCCAACATCTATTAATCTTTTTGTACCATCGGCAACTTTATTTTTGTTCACGACTCTAATCCAGTACCCTTCCTTTGGTTGTCCAGTTAATTGCTTCGTCTGCCAAACTATATCAAGCAGCTTTTTTACAGAGTGATAGTTTGATAGTCTTAAATCAAAAATCTCCTCCTGATAATTCTTTAAATCGACGGTAATTTCGATATACATTATTGTTCACCCCATAAGGAAGAGACTGTCCCCAAATGGGTCTGACCCTAGGATTTCGAGACAGTCTCTTCTTTTCTTATCAGTTGTAACGAGATTATCCTCTGATTTGATTTGCGATTTGTTTATCTGCATCTTCAAGAGCATCAGCAGTGTTAGCTAATTGAGTAGAAATATCTTGAAGTAATCTTTCCATTGCTTCGAAAGATGGTCTTAAACTTTCATATTGTTCAGCAAATGCTTCACTTGATTGACCTTTCCAAATTTCTGTTAAGTTTTGAATCATAACATTTAAACGGCCAATTTGATCATTAACTTGTTGACTTTCTTCTGCATATTTTTGTGACATGCCATGTAGCTCAGCTGGAGTAACTTGAATTAAACCTGACATTCTATTCATCTCCCTATTGTTTTTATTTTTTGGTATTCATCTATATAAATTGTGAGTACCCAAAATGCGAATGGACAATTTCAAAAAACGGAACATATTGTCGTCCCTGTATAAAAATTTCCTATAATATACCAATATCACATCTCATCCGATAAGAACAGATGAAAACAGAAATGTAAAGAAAAACGGAACTATCCTCCTCCCCCTTGTAAATTTCCACAGGAAGTTAAGCCTATTTCTAGCAATATTCTTCGTTGTTTTGTCTCCTCCTAAAGACCGATATCCAAAACCGATATTTAGGTATTTTAGCTCAATGGTTTTTCGGAAATCAAGATTCCACAAAACCAGCCTCCCCACTTTTAGTTCAAATGCTCTTTTGCTAGGCGGAATTTGGCGCCCTCACTCCTTAAGCGATCGCCTCTGACATGCTTCGTTAAAGAAGTGCTATTTTTCGATTCCACTCAAAACACTACTATCAAAAAAATAGACAATAAAAAACCAGCTTCAAAAGAAGCCAGTTTCTTTTACCAATTCTTTACGAAAAAACATTAGCCTTTAATTCAATCATTTGTTTCATTAACTTCTTTGCTAGCTTTGCCGATTTCACCTTAATAGGAAGAGAAGGAGAGATTTCAACAGTATATTTGCCTTGAATGATACAACTCTTTAAATCGCGAATCGTATGACATTCAAGTTTAAGCTTATTCATAATACATCCATATTGAAGAAATTGATGTGTATCACTACCTCCAACAATTGGTACCCCTAAGTTTTTAGCAAATGGTTTTATTTTTTCAATATATTGTTCTTCTCCTTGTGAATAAAGGTCCTTTCCATTTAAGTCAAACGCATCTAATCTTTTTAGCTGTTCAGGATCATGCTGATACAACGGTGTGCTTTTTCTAAATGGGTGTGCCCCGATTTTAATCACATCATATCCTTCAGCAAGATTAAGTAATTCATTAAAAGCAATAAAACTTCCATCTTCCTTATGGTTCTCTAGCGCATAATGAATTGATAAAATATCATCTCTTTTTCCTATTATAAGAATATGTCCTATCTCTTTCACATCTACTTCTAAACCAGGAAAGAGCTTTAATCCATCTATATTATAGTAATCTTTCTCATAAGAATAATGCGCATCAAGGTAATCATAGATTTCTGTATACCTTAACGTATTAAAGTGTTCAGTCATCGCAATTGCCGTTAATCCACTTTCCTTTGCCTCCCTCATCATTTCGGCAAAATAGTCCGGCATAAAGTTTGTCTTTTTTGATAGTTTTACATGAGTATGGAAATCAATATACATCATGAACCTCCTTTTCAATTTTTAGAAGAGAATAAATATTAAGACGATATAAACTGTTGATAGGCCAATAAACGCATAATCTCGAGTTGTAAATTTGAGATGTGCTAGCTTTAGCTTTTTTACACTTGGATTATGAAACGCAAATGAAAAGCCTTTTGTTTCCAATGCCTCAACAGTCGTTCTTGCACGTTTTGAAGTACTTAAGATTAATGGATAAAAAGATAAAACTGCTAGTTTACAAAAGTAAACAATTACCCGCCAAAAAAGGAATCCGTTTTTGTCAGGCGCTTTCCCTCTTAAACGAAAAGAGAGAAACACATGGTGATACTCCTCTAGTAAACTAGGCAGCATTCGGTATCCATAGGCAATACTAAAAGAAACTTGACCTGGTACACCAATACTTAAAAGGCCGTCACTAAGCTTCTCAGGATCCATTGAGCAAAAGACAGTAATACTCGCCAATGAAATGACAGAAAGCTTTAACGTTAGCTTCATTAACGGAAGCAGCACCTCGAGATTTCCTCCAAAAAACCACGATACAACGACCATGTAACCGGCCTGACTAATTAAGCCTAACGTTAAGATAAAGAGAATAAGAGGACTTACTCTAGCAAGGATCGTCGTAAATATCATAAATATAAACATACTAAAGAGAATCGCTTGATTATGGATAAACCACGGAACAATTCCGAAGAATATATACCAAATAAACAATGTACGAGGGTCTAGCTTCGCCAAAAATGTATTTCCATTCCCATATGCAGTATTTAAAAGCTCAATTTTCACCTGTTCAACAGATAATTTATCAAACAGTTTGCGAGTATAATCCAATCTCCGCTCTCCTCCCCTCTACTCTCTCAACAAAGTCTGCAACAGTATATGAAAGTGGTTTTAACCCTAACCTTCTACTTAATTCTAAAATTTGTGGCGGTTCAAGCCCTGCGCTTTTAAGTAATTCAGGTTTAGAAAATACCGTTTCCTTTGTACCATCATGAATGACTTTCCCTTCGCTAAGGACAATGATACGATTCGCCCACTCAGCAACTAACTGCATATCATGTGTTGCAATAATCACGGTCTGGGCAGTGCTCTGTAATCCGCCGATTAAGCTCGTAATATGCTTTCTTGTTGCAATATCTAAGTTAGCTGTTGGCTCGTCTAATAAAATCACAGAAGGCTTCATCGCGATTCCGATTGCAAGAGATGCTCTTCTTTGCTGTCCACCACTTAATAAACGACCATCATAATCTTGTATATCTGTAAGGTCAAATTCCTCTAAAAGTCTATCAACAGTCTCTTCATAATCCTTTACTTTTCTAGCCTTTAAATAGAATTCAACATCCTTTCTAATACTATCTTCAATAAACATCTCTTCAGGATTTTGGTAAATGTATGTAATAAAATCTGCTAAAGTCTCAGGCTTGTATTTCCTCGTATCAAAACCGTTTATGACAACCTCACCATTATTAGGTTTTACAAGCCCAGTGAGCAATTTCATAAGGGACGATTTCCCAGCTCCATTATTTCCTATAAGCGCAATTAAATCTCCACGGTTAATCGTTAAATTAAGATTTTTCAACACCGTTTTTTTATCACGGTTAACGGTCTTATAACCATAATCGAGATTTGATATCGTTATAAACGGTTCAGCCTCCGCATTGTTAACTTCATTTCGCATGTTCTCCGAATTTAAATTAATCCTAACGTCCTTAAAATATCGATCTGCTTCCTGTAACGTAAGTGGATATGGCTTTTGTAAATTCAAACGGTAGGCTACTTGTGTAACTTGAGGAGGATAGATTTGCTTTTCCATTAGTTGTTCCACCTCTAAAAGCGCTTCGTTCGTTGGCTTATTCCATACCACTTGGCCATTATCCATTAAAACAACCTGCTCACAATAATCAGCAATAAATTCTGTATGATGTTCAATGACGATAATTGTTTTTCCATATGTTTCATGTAACTTTTTTAATACCTCATATATTTCCTTTGCATGATACGGATCCAACTGGGCAACAGGCTCATCAATAATAAGAGTATCTGGATTTAAAGAAAGGGCGCCAGCTAATGCCAATAAATGCTTCTGCCCACCGCTTAATTGCCATATAAATTCATGGTCATACCCAACAAGCCCTGCAATCCTTAATGCTTCTTTCCCTCTTTCACGATAATCCGCATACCCAAAGTTCAAAGGTGCAAAGCATGCATCATCAAGAACAGTTGGGCGGACAAGCTGGTTTTCAAAGTCTTGATAGACATAGCCAACCTGCTTTGAAAAATCAGCAACCTTCCCTTTTAATGTAGAATCTCCATTAATGAGAACATCACCTGAAAAATCACCAACATAGTAGTGTGGAATCAACCCATTCATCAGCTTACACAAGGTAGATTTTCCACTCCCATTCCCGCCAACGATGGCGACGAATTCGCCTTTTCCAATCTCCAATGATACATCTTTTAATATTGCTTTTTCTGCCCCTGGGTAAGTAAAGGTGACATTTTTAATTTGGATTGACATCATTATCCTTCCTTACTAATACGTTTGTTTTTATTCATTACCATGTACACAATCGTTAACAATGCAACAACTGCCGCAACTCCCATACTAATCCAAATAAAATAGTCCCCAAGCTCTGCTTCCCATTCAATAATATTCATATCAGCTTCTGCCATAAATTCAGCTACAAATGCAAACGCAGCTATTAGAATTGCACTAACCACTAGTCTCGGTGCAAGAATATCGCCAATAGAGTAATGAACAGAACGGTCTCTTGGCTTCATACCAAGCAAAGGTTCAATTTTCCCATATAATCTCGGTACTAAATATAATGTAGGAAGCAAGGCAAATAATATCCCTGAGAATAATACATCATTTAGAAATGAAGCGCCTTCAATGACTAACACGCTCTCAGCTAAACCTGGCACTGCCTCTAACTCCTCAAGGCCTATCCATACTTTCGTTATATCAACAAGACAGCTAATTAATTGATGAATAATAACACCTGTCATCGCCGCTATCCCAACCTGGCGTTTGTTTTTCGGGTCACTCACTAAAGATCCAGCAATAAACATCGCTAATGAAAAGGCAATAAACTTCTCTAATTCACCAAGCCCACCAAACTGCCCTAGCATAATTTCTCCAAAAATAACCTCACCAAGAGACGCCCCAATTGCAGCATATAAAGGATGGAAAAGGATACATAGAGTCAATGGAATAAACGCAAAATACTCAACCGAGAACTCAATCGGACCAACTCTAACCTCTGGAATTAGCTCGGTTATCATGTTTGATAAACCGTACAGCGACATCGCCAAAATAAATACCATCATTTTTTGTGACTGTGTTAATACATACCTTTGATTGATATGAGCCATAGGAAAAACCTCCTTAATCTGAATTACTTACAGTGTATAGACGTTTTATTAACAAACTATAATGAACATGTAAATTGAATGTAAAAAAATTATCAATTAATGTTAAGGTGTAAAAAAACTTACATGTGATAGACAAAAATATGATAGTCTAAATAGTAGAAAAATAGATATCAAGGAGTCATGATATGATTGATTTAAACTGGAATAAGGAAGCACTATCTCCTAATCAAATAAAAATAGCAGATTACATTCAAAAGAATATTGAATTCATCCTACTCTCTACAGAACAGGAGATTTCAAATAAGCTTGATATGAGCATTGCTTCTGTATCACGATTTTGGCGTTCTGTTGGCTATAAAAACTTTAAAGAGTTTAAATTAAAGGTAAAGGAGCAACTAGAATCTTCTCCAGCAGGGAAAATGCAAAATATTATGAAGCAAGTAGAAGGCGGGGAATTACAGCATCATACGTTATCAATTAGTGTGAGCCACCTTGAAAAAACTCTTCAACATTTCTCAGCTAAAAATTTTGACGAAGCCATACAAACGTTATTAACATCACGGCAAATCTTCCTCTATTGCCCAGGTCCCTCAAAGGGCCTTGGCGAGCTAATGCGCTATCGAATGGCAAGGTATGGACTATCGATTAAAATAATTGAAAACAACGGCAGTGAGCTTTTCGAAGATTTACTCCACATTAGTAAAGATGACGTTATTGTTATTTTTGGATTTATTCGCTTACTACCAGAGGCGAAGGTTCTTTTACAGCATTCTAAAACCGTTGGATATAAAACGATCCTATTAACTGATCAGCTAATTTCTGATTTTACAGACTTAGCAGATAGCGTCCTCTTTGCTAGCAGAGGGGAATTACAAGAATTTCACTCAATGGTTGCACCAACATATATGGTTGAGAATTTAATTATCGCGACTGGGATGAAAAATAAAGAAAGAAGTTTAAAAAAGCTTGAGGAACTAAGTCATTTAAGAAAGCAATACGCAAATGAGTTGCCTAGATAGATTTGTGGGAGAGACAATTGTCATAGTTTAAAAGAGACTGTCTTGTTAAGTATTACCTAACAGACAGCCTCTCTATCTTTAAACAGTACGTTTAAATCTTCTTATTATGAAAAGTCCCACCCCTAGAAGTGCAGCAGCAGCTCCCGCAAGACTATTTGCTAGATTACTAGTAGCTGTTTTAGGCAGCTCTCCACCTTCTTCGGTTGTCGTAACTTTTATTTGAGATTTATTATTATTTGTATTAACTTGCTTTGCGACAGGAGTTTCTTTAGATATTTCATCTTTTTCAATGTTCTTTGAGTCACCATTGTCCTGTTCAGATGTTGGCGCTGGATCTGGCATTGGTGCTGGATCTGGTGTCTGTGCTGGATCTGGCGTTGGCGCTGGATCTGGTGTCTGTGCTGGATCTGGTGTCGGCTCTGGATCTGGTGTCGGCTCTGGATCTGGTGTCGGCTCTGGATCCGGTGTCGGCTCTGGATCTGGTGTTGGTGCTGGATCCGGTGTCGGCTCTGGATCCGGTGTCGGCTCTGGATCTGGTGTCGGCGCTGGATCCGGTGTCGGCTCTGGATCCGGTGTCGGCTCTGGATCCGGTGTCGGCTCTGGATCTGGTGTCGGCTCTGGATCTGGTGTCGGCTCTGGATCTGGTGTTGGTGCCGGGACCACTGAATCATCATTATAAGTGATAGACATTATAATTAAATGTGCACTTTCTAATGTATCTAAATTAACAGGTCCTTCAGTTAGTGCTGTCTTAAAAGTATAATCACCGTTAGCAATTCCCTTATAACTTGTTTCTATTTCGACCCAAAACCCGTAACTAGTGTCTTCAACGGTTTTTAGCCCATAGGATTTTAAATAGTCAGAGAATTTAAAAACCACACTGTTTGTATTTTTATTAATTTGTACATAATTTTCAGGTGGATGGTAATAAGAACTTAATGTAATCTGCTCATTATTACTGTCCAATACAAAACCTGTAACTACAAACTCATCTACTAACCTACTTACAATTTGGTCATCATCAAGTAAATAAGCAAGTTCATCAGGAAATTTAATTGTATAAACAAGATTATTTTGCTCAGCCGTTAGATAAGTACGTCCGTCATTTACCAAAGTGTGAGAAGTATATTCATTATCGTATCCATGATTTATATGAAATTTACTTGTGATTTCAGATGAATCCATAAGGTTGCTTGATTGAGCGTACGCTACAGACGAACCAAACAAAGAATTATTCAAGGGATTATTATAGAGAGTTGGGGTAACAGTCAAAACTAATGTCGAAGCAACCGTTAAAGTAGCGATTCGTTTGACAAATAGTTTTCTGCTTTGATTTAATTTTGTTTTGTAATCAAAACTACTTTTAGTCATTATATACCATCCTTTTACATTTTTTATAACATTTTACATATTAACAATCAAAAACTAGATTTTCAAAAGAAAAATAGACTAAAAGATCATTTTGATTCATAGAACCTACTCCATTTATACTATTTTCATTTTGTGCAGTCGCAAACTTATCATACCTTTTCCCTATTTTTCGGTAAGACAAAAGCTTTTTTCATAATATCTTCTGTCCGTTCCATATATACAATGTACCTGTCTATTACTCTTTATTATATTTTTCAATATCATTTGTTACTAATGATACATTACTAATTTTCAAAAACTTCTTTCACTGCTAACAAAGCACTGGAAAATAGATAATTTTTTTCATATGCCCTCTATGGATTTCAACCCTTAAAAAAAGGACTGACATTGAATGTATTGTCAGCCCAATTGTTTCAATTTTTCTATTCTGTTGTTACCTTCGATTTACGAATAACAAAGATCGTTATGCCAACAGCAAGAACTACTAAACCTAGTAATAACCAATTATATTGACTAGTTGCTGTACTTGGTAATTCATTCCTGCCCTTTTCCTTATTCCTATCAGTTTGATCTACTTGTACAGGAGTGGCTGCTTCTTTTTCTGGTTTGTTTGTTACCGTCTCCTCTTTATCTGGAGTTTCCGTAGCTGGGACCTCCGTTTTAGGGTCTTCTGGAATTTCTTTTCCGGGATCTGTTCCTGGACCTGTTCCCGGATTTGTTCCTGGGTCTGTTCCTGGATCTGTTCCCGGATCTGTTCCTGGGTCTGTTCCTGGGCCTGTTCCTGGGTCTTCACCTTCACCATGTAACTCAACCTCATCAACGTAAGCTTTGGCTGTACCTTCCCCACTTAGTGGTTCAATTTTCACACCAATTGCATTAACACTATCAGGATTTGCAATATCCTCCAACGGTATCGTTAATGTTTTGAATTCACTATCATCTACAACAACGACACCACTATCTACCCATGCCCAATCAGAGCCTGTTTTAATATATAGGCGTGCATTCGCTGTACCAGTTGATAATTTAACCTTCGTACTTATCGCTTTGACTGCAGATAGATCTAGAGCTTGTACCTTTGCAAATTCAAAGCCTGGAGCTTTTGTTAAATCAAATATTGACATTAATGACTTTGTACCATGTGAAGCAGCTTCATCAGTCACTACCGCATTTGTTGCATTTGCTTCATTCGATTCAATGACCCAACCATCAGTTCCCTCTTCAAAATCATATAATAAGCCCGGTTGCTCCGGCATACTTCCAGGACCATCTCCACCGTTTGGCACACCGCCGCTACCATCGTTAACAACCTTGATATCATCAAAATAAAGTGTACTGTTAATTGGCTCTGCTAAGTCATCTTGCGCATTAATATAAATTGAGAATTTCGTAACGTTTTTTAGGTTCTCTTTTGTAATGACCTTACCGGCATTGCCAGCATCCCAAGGTGCAGGAGTAAATTCACTAAATGGAACATCAATTAATCCTGAACCATCAGCAGCTAAAGATGGATAAGCTTCAAATGAAATTCCGCCAATATTAATTTGGATAACTAGCTTTTGCGCTTTCCCGTCAGAATCTAACCAAAATTGAAGCTTGTTAAACTCTGACCAATTTACATTATTTAATGTTTTTGTAACACCTGTATAGTCTCCTGGACCACTAAGTGAGTAGTCATACTTTAATCCGTACGTACCAGATTGCTTATTCGCACCACTTAAAGACGTTGAAACACTTCCATTTGCAGGAACAAACGCCTTACTTAATGCAGCATCACTTCCGAGATATGATTCAAAATCATCAACTAATGATGGATCATTAGGAGCCTCAGCAAAAACACTAAGAAGTCTAATATTATCAATAAAGAAAGCACCACTCTCTAGTTTCAGCTCTTTTCCGATTAATGAAAGAGCGAGACCTGTAGCAGCCTCTGACTTAGCAGGATCATTTAAATCAATTGACGCTGTATATTTTGCATATTCATTTCCTTCAATTGTCGTTGTTTCAAGTTCAGCCAATTGTTTACCTGTTGTAGATTCACCATACTTTGTATTCCAATCTTGAGGAAGCATGGCTATCCCTAAAACACTTGCGTTCGCCGTTTTAGCTTTAACAGGAATTAACGCATCAAACGTCACTCGTTTTACAGCACCAAGGTTTACGTCAGGTAAATCGTTCAATTCTAGCTTTAATTCTTGCCACGTTTGATTTTGTTCCATGTTCGTCGCATTAATTTTTAACATTCCATTATCATTTATTATTGCATGCTCAATAGACGTTTTAATCGTATCAGGATAAGCACCATTGCTTTGAATCCCTTCGATCCCTTCATCAAACGTAAAACTCTTTATCGCAATTTCAGAAACCTTAACAATTACTGTAACTGCCTGTTCATGCAATACATTATTAGCATTATCATAAGCTTTGACAGTAATTTTTGCTGTTCTTCCGTTAACGGCTGCAGATGGAGACCAGTCAGCTGTATAATAGAATCCGTCTTTATCAAGTGTCATCGGGAACTCTTCATCTGAACCCTCTACAGTGTAGACTACCTTTGCCGGATGATCATTCAATACTCTTGCACGTATTGTTGTTGTATTTGCTTTAATTTCAGCATTTTCTGTTGGTGAGACAACATGCATAAATGGTGATTCCTCTGTAGTCGGAATTTGCTCACCTGTATACACAGTGCCAACTTCCTTTAAAAACGCAGAATAAGAGTCATTATAGAAATCGGTGAAATCCGGTAATAATTCATGGTCCTCTCCACCCTCTGGAGCATTTTTATAGCCTTTATATGGGACAAATAAGTTTCCACCTAAAGCAAAGTTAGCCCATGTTTGCATATATGAAACCTTTTTAGCATCAGGGTTGCTCTTTATTGCATTTGAAATTTTTGTAAACCACTTCAAATCTCCATTTCCTGTTGTTTTCATCCCTTGAGGACTATAGCCATATTCAGAAAACGCAGAGACTTTCCCCTTTTCTTGAGCGATTTGTGAAATCATCGCTAAATCATTTACTAGCTTACTAATAAATGACTCTGAACCAGGATTATCTTGATTATCATATTGGTCTAGTCCAATAATATCAACATAATCATCCCCCGGATATGTTTTTAAATATTCCTCTCTATTTCCATCAAAAGGTCCGTTCGGTGAGAATGCATATAAAAAGTTGCTCACCCCCTTTTTATCGCGTAAGTACTCAACTAAATAACGATATAACTCCTTGTATTCGCTTGTAGTAGTCGTTTGAGCTCCCCACCAGAACCAGCCTCCATTTTGTTCATGGAAAGGACGGAATATTACTGGGATTAATTCTCCATTATCATCCTTCAAATTATTAGCAAATACTGCAAGATTATCTAACCATGCATTAAATTCGTCATTGGCAGGACCACCCGGAAGAATATCTGCAACCGCACTTTTACTACTCGTATCATTATAACGACCGCCTGTCGCGAAGTTAGGAGGATGCATACTAAGGGCAACAATTCCGCCTAAATCATGTGCTACCTTCATTGATGTAATTAAATTTTGCCGATTTTGTTCATCCGTATTATCAGGTGAACCTGGTTTTTCATCTCCATCAAGACTTAATGTATCCCATCCAAATATAGCTGGATAATCACCAACTGAATTTAACACCTCAGATTGAGTTGACCCCACACGAGTTCCTGAACCTGTTATCGTCAATCCTTCATCTGTCGCATGCTGATGTCCAAACAACACTTGGTTACCACTTATGTTTTGCAAATATGCAAACAATTGTTTCGTATAGCTTGAAGCATTAGAATCTACAAGATTAATCGCATTTGATTTCGTTTCCGTTGCAGCAAAAGCTGTCGGTAGGACTGAAAAAATTAAAGCAACTGTTAATATAATAGATAAGTACTGTTTCCCCTTCTTCAAAATATCCTCCCCTTACTTAAAATATAATTTGTATGACCGCTACAATTAACAAAACACTAAAAGGAACTAGATTCCTTTAACCTAGTAAATCGCACCCCTCCTTTTTTGAAAGCGTTATCTTTTTGTCACTATTATACTTCCTTAACTTATTAAATTAAAGTAATTTTCTGAAAAATTTCCGAATATTTTAATTACAATAATATTAATCGATTACCTAATATCTGTTATATCCTTCTATCCATCAAAAAGATAACCCTATTTCTTTCAATTTCATTTAGTAGATTCGCATTTTCAAGCTATAAAACTATATTCATTTTCGATTTATTGTTAGTTTATCGATTAACTATTGTTGCGATTTAACCTTTTCGATGGTGAACCCATATACTGGGTAAATGAATACTTAGATGAGGTGACATATAGATGAAAATAAGAAGAGCAAATATTGCTGAAACTAACGAGTTGCTTCAATTGACTTCATATGTGATGGGCGAAAGTTCAATGGGGTATGTGCAATCAGATATAAATATAGGCTATAACGTTTTTTCCCCTTTACTAAATAATGGGGCTTATTATCTTATCGCTGTAAAAGATCACTGGATTATTGGGTGGGTATTAATTGGGCCAGACTTCAATCCAATTCATACGGAGAAAACAGGAAGTATCCTTTCGATATACGTATTCCCTGATTATCGGAATGAGGGTGTAGGGAAACAACTGATGATGCGAGCACTAAAGGAATTGCAGCAGCAAAACTATCGAAAGGTCCATCTTAATGTCTATACTGGTAATCCAGCAAAAATTCTCTATGAAAAGCTAGGATTTCATGATGTTTCTACTGTAATGGAAATAAATTTAAATTAATAAGTTATCCTTTCTAGTAACAATCATGATCGATTTAAAATACATTTGAATGATTTATCGGTTTGTAAATTATCCGTAAAATTTACTAGTTTTTCATTTTATTCCCTTTTTTTCTTGTACAATGGAATTAAATGTTACTAGGGAGGGCAAATATATGAGGCGTCTCACGAAAGAGGAAAATAGTTGGATTTTATATGATTGGGCAAGCTCTGCCTATTCAATCATTATTACAACAGCAGTATTCCCTATTTTTTATAAAGCTGCAGCTACAAATGCTGGGGTTAGCGCAGCAGACTCAACAGCCTATTTAGGTTATACAGTTGCAATAGCAACCTTTATCCTTGCTATGCTAGGTCCAATTCTCGGTACAATTGCCGATTATGAAGGAATTAAAAAACGGTTTTTTATGTTCTTTTTTTCATTAGGTGTGCTATCTACCGCTTTTTTAGCGTTTATACCGAGTGATCAATGGTTGCTCTTATTAATATGTTATACGTTTGCAGCTGTCGGATCGACCGGTGCAAATGTATTCTATGATGCATTTTTAGTTGATGTAACACCAGAGGAAAAAATGAATGATATCTCTGCGCGTGGCTTTAGCTTTGGCTATATCGGTAGTACGATACCCTTTATTATAAGTATTGCTGTTATCATCCTTTCTCAAAATAACATCATTCCTATTTCAACAACGATTGCCAGTAAAATCGCCTTCCTGATCACAGCTGTTTGGTGGGCAATATTTACAATTCCACTGCTTAAAAACGTAAAACAAAGGTATTACATTAAACGTGAACCGAACCCTGTCATTAATAGTTTTAGACGTTTAGGAACGACACTAAAGGAAATTCAAAAATATAGAGCTTTGTTTTTATTTTTACTCGCTTATTTCTTTTATATTGATGGTGTTGGAACAATTATTTCAATGTCCACTGCATACGGAACAGACCTTGGAATTAGCTCGACAAGCTTATTAATTATTTTGTTTATCACACAGGTTGTTGCAGCACCTTTTGCGATACTTTATGGACGTTTATCAGAAAGATTTACTGGAAAAAAGATGCTATATGTCGGCATCATTGTCTATATGATTGTCTGTATTTACGCTTACTTTATAAAGACTACATTAGATTTCTGGATATTAGCAATGCTTGTCGCAACCTCACAGGGAGGGATTCAAGCTCTAAGCAGATCCTATTTCGCTAAGCTTATACCTAAAGAAAAGGCAAATGAGTTCTTCGGCTTTTATAATATATTTGGCAAATTCGCCTCGATCATGGGCCCGCTTCTTGTTGGTGTCACTTCCCAGCTGACAGGAAGTTCAAATGCCGGCGTATTAAGCCTAGTTCTACTATTTATTATCGGTCTCATTATTTTAATACGTGTTCCAGAACAAAAAACAAGTAATAAGAACTCGTCTGGTTCTATTTCCGTTTAAACGTTATAGCTTGTAATCCCGAAGAGGAATTCTTTATGAATATCCTCTTCAGTTTTTAAAAGCGGTTTATGTAATGACACTATTTTCCCCTTCAAAAACCGCCTCTACGTTTAATTACACTTAACTTATAAAAACATTTCATACAATCCTTTTCCAATCATTCACTATTTTAATTTCTATTCAAACTGTATCATTTTTACATTTCCAGTTTTTGGATTCCCATTAGCTTCTAATCTCCTAAGTATTCAGAACATTTTATAAAAGTTACTAATTTCAAACTTTATTTATATTGACATTTAATAAAGAAAAATTTATATTAATATCGTAATCAATATTGATAATCATTTTCATTTATTATATTACTATGGAGGTCATAAAGATGGTTCGCCTACTTACTGATGCATTAAACATTGGCTATGGTGAACGATTAATTGTCAAGAATCTCAGTGTAACGATTCCAGATAAAAAAATAACAACCATTATCGGATCCAATGGTTGTGGAAAATCAACATTGCTGAAGGCAATTACTCGCATTATTGCTCATCAATCAGGATCAGTCCTATTAGACGGCAAAGATATTTCAAAAGAAAATACAAAGGTTCTTGCTCAAAAAATGGCTATCCTTCCTCAAACCCCTGAAGGTGCAGCTGGATTGACCGTTGGGGAATTAGTCTCCTATGGAAGGTTTCCCTACCAATCCGGCTTAGGCAGATTGACGAAAAAGGATTATGAAGTCATCGATTGGGCATTAGAGGTTACAGGTACTACTAGCTATAAATTTCGGCCTGTCGATGCACTATCAGGAGGTCAACGTCAGCGAGTCTGGATCGCAATGGCGCTCGCTCAGGAAACAGAAATCATTTTTCTTGATGAACCTACGACATATTTAGATATGGCTCACCAATTAGAGGTTTTAGAATTGTTACAGAAATTAAATCGTGAACAAAATCGAACTATTATTATGGTTCTACATGATTTGAACCAAGCTGCTCGTTTCGCTGATTATATTATCGCCCTAAAAGATGGTGAGATTGTGAAAGCAGGTGCTTGTGAAGAAATTATCACGAAAGAAGTACTCCATGAAGTTTTTCAAATTGATGCAATGATTGGCCGTGACCCGAGAACAAATAAACCAATGTGTGTTACTTATAATTTATTAAAAGGAGAAACAACATATGAAGAAGAAACTATTAGTCCCGTTTATGCTAATGCTAACGCTCATTATTAGCGCTTGTGGAAACTCAGAATCTAGCAAAGAAGAAAGCGGCTCGACACCAAAGGAGAAAGAGCCAGAAACCTTTACATACGAATCTGAAACAGGTCCAGTTGAGGTTCCATCTGATCCACAAAGAGTTGTTGTGCTTTCAGGCTACACTGGAGATGTCATTAAATTAGGCGTCAATGTTGTTGGTGTAGATACTTGGTCTAAAAACAATCCAACCTTTTCAGAGGAATTAAAGGATGTTGCGGAAGTATCAGAGGATGACCTAGAAAAAATTATCGAATTAGAGCCAGATTTAATCATCGGACTATCAACTCTTAAAAATGTGGACAAATTAAAGGAAATTGCTCCTACAGTTACTTATACATGGGGCAAAGTAGATTATTTAACACAACACTTAGAAATTGGTAAGCTATTAAACAAAGAAAAAGAAGCTCAAGCCTGGGTTGATGACTTTAAGAAACGTGCTGAAGAGGCTGGGAACGAAATCCGTGCAAAAATCGGTGAGGATGCAACTGTATCTGTTATCGAAGCATTTGGTAAAGACCTATATGTTTACGGTGACAATTGGGCACGCGGAACAGAAATTTTATATCAAGCTATGAAATTGAAAATGCCTGAAAAAGTAAAAGCAGACGTATCAAAGGCAGGTTATTACACACTGTCAACTGAAGTACTTCCGGAATATGCAGGAGATTATGTCATTTTAAGTAAGTATTCTGATGCAGATACAGCATTCCAAGAAACTGAGACATATAAAAACATTCCAGCTGTTAAAAATGGCCATGTCATTGAAATGCAAGGGGAAGGTGCATCATTTACTGACCCAGTTACTCTTGAAAAGCAACTTGCCTTTTTCAAGGAAGCTTTTCTCGGCAAATAAAACACTAAGAAGCTAGGATTCTACTGCTTGTATGTTAAATGAATCACCAAGATAAGTGGTGGTTCATTTGACAGGGGTTGATTGACAATTCAATCAACCCCTTTCCCTATTCAAAAGAAAGGAATAAATAAGAGACTCATGACAAACAACAAAACTCGAAATTCAATCCCATTTATTTTCAAACTGATTATAACTATCATAGTATTTATCAGTATGTTTGTCGTAGCAATGGTTTTTGGTGCAGCAGACGTCTCGGTTAGGGATGTATGGTTAGCTCTGACATCTTCTGCTTCGGGAGAAAAAATTTCAATCATCCGTGAAATTCGTTTACCCCGTGAAATAGCAGCTGTTTTTGTTGGCGCTGCTCTTGCCGTTTCCGGCGCAATTATGCAAGGAATGACAAGAAACCCACTTGCTGATCCAGGCTTACTCGGGCTGTCTGCTGGCGCTTATGCAGCATTGGCCTTTACGATCGCCTTTATCCCGTCAGCCAATTACTTTATCACAATGCTCGCTTGCTTTATTGGAGCAGCCGTAGGAGCAATAATGGTATTTGGGATTAGCGCTATTAGAAGGGGAGGTTTCTCTCCACTTCGGATTGTCTTAGCAGGTTCAGCAATTTCCTCCTTTTTATTCGCACTTGCAGAAGGAATTGGCCTTTATTTTAAAATTTCAAAAGATATTTCCATGTGGACAGCGGGGGGAATGATCGGTACAACGTGGAATCAGCTCCAAGTGATTGTTCCTTTTATTATCGTTGGGATCATTATTTCTCTTTTTCTTTCAAGACAGCTTACAATTCTCAGTTTAAGTGAGGAAGTAGCGGTTGGATTAGGACAAAATATTACACAAATCAAAATTCTTCTATTTATTGTCATTATCATTCTTGCAGGTGCATCTGTTGCTCTGGTTGGGAATATGGCTTTTATCGGTCTGATGATCCCGCATATTGTTCGTGTAATAGTAGGAACTGATTACCGTTATATTTTACCGATGTCAGCCATTGTAGGAGCCACTTTTATGCTATTTGCCGATACACTCGGTCGTACTCTTAATTCGCCATACGAAACACCAGTAGTAGCAATTGTAGCTATTTTTGGATTACCTTTCTTCCTAATCATTGTCAAAAAAGGAGGAAAAGCATTCTCATGATCCATCCAGCACTAATAAAAAAACAACGACTCATATTATTTATTTCTCTACTTCTTATTCTAGCTACTATTGTTATTGGCTTAGGAATGGGGAGTGCGAGTGTGTCATATGATCGACTCATCCATATTTTGTTAGGTCAAGGTACCTTTAAAGAGGAATTTGTTTTATTTTCTATTAGATTGCCACGAATATTGATCACTTTGTTAGCAGGGATGGCACTAGCCGTTTCCGGTGCAATTTTACAAGGAATCACTAGGAATGATTTAGCAGACCCTGGCATCATCGGAATCAATTCTGGTGCAGGTGTTGCCATTGCTGTTTTCTTTTTATTTTTCCCAATCGAAGCTGGTTCTTTTGTTTATATGATACCACTCGTCGGCTTTTTAGGTGCTGTTTTAACAGCTTGTCTGATTTATTTGTTAGCTTTCAACAAAAATAGTGGCCTGCAGCCTGTACGAGTTGTTTTAATTGGAGTAGGATTCTCAACAGCCCTCTCTGGAGCGATGATTGTTCTAATCTCCTCCGCTGAACGAACAAAGGTTGATTTTATTGCCCAATGGATTGCAGGTAATATTTGGGGCACGGATTGGCCATTTATATGGGCGCTCCTTCCTTGGTTAATCGTCCTGATTCCATTTACGTTGTATAAAGCTAATCGATTAAATCTCTTAGGATTAAGCGAGCCTGTTGCTATTGGGGTAGGGCTTTCGATTGAAAAGGAACGGATTATTTTACTTCTAACAGCTGTTGCATTAGCTGCTTCTGCAGTTTCAGTTACAGGAGGCATTTCATTTATCGGACTGATGGCCCCACATATTGCAAAGGCATTAGTCGGCCCGAGAAATCAATTATTTATCCCTGTTGCGATCTTGCTTGGTGGCTGGCTATTGCTGTTCGCCGACACGATCGGACGAAACCTCATTGAACCAAGCGGCGTACCAGCAGGCATCATGGTCTCACTCATCGGTGCTCCTTACTTTGTCTATTTATTATTGAAGAAGTAAAGAGAATTTGTATCTTAAAAATTCAAATCCCCCTTCAACCGTTAGCTCATTTAACAGTTGGAGGGGGATTTAATATGTATTTGGATTTTCTAAGCAATGAAAATGGAGAGCCTCACCTTTTAGGAGACTCTCCATTCCTCTTAACTAACCCTTGAAACCTCTCTTCCTAGCTGAAGCTGATGCATTTGATAGTATTTTCCTTTTTGTCTAAGAAGCTCTTCATGGTTTCCTCTTTCAACTATTTCTCCTTGATCTAAGACAAGGATTTGATCAGCATTACGAATCGTTGATAGGCGGTGGGCAATAATGAACGTTGTTCTGCCCTCCTTAACAATATTTAACGCTCGTTGAATCATTGCTTCTGTTTCAGTATCAATATTCGCTGTTGCTTCATCTAAAATAAGAATAGCGGGATCATAAGCAAGTGCGCGGGCAAACGAAATAAGCTGACGCTCACCTGCAGACAATGTACTTCCTTTCTCAAGAACAGGCTCATCATACTGCTTTGGAAGCTTTTCAATAAACCTGTCAGCACCAACATCCTTTAAAGCCTTTATAACTTGCTCCTCAGAAATATTTGGATTATCTAAACTAACATTTGACGAAATAGTCCCTGTAAATAAAAACGGATCTTGAAGTACAATGCCCATATGCTTTCTTAAATGCTGTCTTGGAAGTGCGCTCACATCGTTACCATCAATCGTGATTTTGCCCTTCTCAATATCATAGTAACGGAATAATAGGTTTATAATCGAGCTTTTCCCCGACCCAGTATGCCCGACTAATGCGACAGTCTCACCCTTACTCGCTTGGAAATTTATATTTTTGAGAACGTCATGCTCTCCATCATACGAAAATGTCACATTAGTAAATTGAACATTTCCCTCATATCGAGAAATCTCACCCTCTGCAACATTTTCTCCCTTTTCATCTAACAATTCAAACACCCGTTCCGAAGCAACACGCGCCTGCTCAAGCTGGGCAAGTTGGTTCACAATATCTGTAACAGGTTGGAACAATCTATTTAAATAATCAACAAAGGCATAGAGCATTCCAATTGAAATAATACCGGCAGCGTCCATCGATTGCCCGCCGAAGTACCAAATTAGTACGACAAAGGTTCCATTACGGAGAACACCGACTAAATTATGAGATGTTAAAGAATTTAAACTTAGCAATTTATTTTGATACGTAAAATGTTCATAGTTCAAATCCTCAAATTCCTTTGTGATCTGTTCCTTCCGCTGAAATGCCCGAATAATTGGCATTCCTTGAATAGATTCATTAATCATTCCATTGATATCACTTACCCTTGTGCGAATAAGGTGGTTATATTTTGATGCAAGTTTCCGATAGACGATAACCCAGAGAGCGATAATAGGTACTAGTAAAAGTGTAATTAACGCAAGCCTTGTATCAAGGAAAAATAATGCGACAAAAATTCCCGTCATATAAATTCCACTTGTAAAAAATGTCGCTAACACTTTTACATAAAGCTCTCGAATCGCTTCAGTATCATTTGTTACACGCGAAACGATCTTTCCAGCAGGTCTGTTATCAAAATATTGAATAGGAACCCGTTGAATATGCTCAAATACATCCTTTCTCATCTTTTGAATGATCCGGTTGGCCGCCTTTTGGAGCATTAAGGTTTTACCGTATTGGAAAAATCCTGCAATAACTAATAAACCTACATAGAAACTTAATAATATAACGATAGGTTTAATTTCCGGCTGATAAAAGGCGAAAATTTCCTTTTGGCTTAACTTTTCAATTTGATAAGTTGCCTCCTGATTTCCCTTTATAACAGTCAATTGTTGCCCATTAACTTCTCTATCTCCATCAAATGATAAATGTTGATTTGTTGAATAGAAGGATCGCCCAACCTGGACGATTTGCAGTTGGGCATCTCCTACCGTATCTTGTTCTGTCACGTTTGAACTTCTCTTATAGAAAAGCCCATTATATTCGACTGTCTGATCATCCTTAGCTTCCACTTCAATCCAAGGACTTTCAATGCCCCTCATATGCTCATCAATCACTTTCTTTGCGATAAACGGCCCTGTTAATTCAGCTGCAACAGCAAATGTTAACATGACGAGGGCAAAGATAATTGTCCTTTTATAAAGAAGTGCGTAGTGAAACAATCGTTTTCCTGTTGATATCCGTTTCAATTAGCTCACCTCTCCATATGATTCAGCCTGCTGCCGATCGAATTGCTCTTTATACCATTTCCCCTTTTCAAGAAGTTGCTCGTGTGTCCCTTCTTCAACGATTTGCCCTTCATCCAAAACAATTATCCAATCAGCATGTTGAATTGCCGACAAACGATGAGCTGTAATAAATGTCGTTTTCCCTGCTCTTTCTTTACGAATGTTTTCTATGATTTCTGCCTCAGTCTTTCCATCAACTGCAGACATCGCATCATCTAAAAGCAAAATTTCCGGATCTTTAATAAGAGCTCTCGCAATAGATATGCGCTGTTTTTGCCCTCCTGATAAAGCAACACCCTTCTCCCCAACGAGTGTGTCAAGCCCTTTAGGCAAGACTGTTAAATCAAAGGCAGCTAGCTTTAAGGCTTGCTGGATTTCCGCTTCACTGACTTCTTCTTTACCGAATTTTAAGTTCTCTCGTATCGATCGGGAAAATAGGATTTGCTCCTGTGGAACGTAACCAATCCAAGAATGAACATCCTCAATCTTAATAGATTCTAGTGATTTATCAGAAATGAGGATTTCTCCAGTTCCTAATGGATATTCCCTTAACAGCTGCTTAAGCAGGGTAGATTTCCCACTTCCTGTTTTTCCAACTACACCAATCGTCTCTCCTCGATTAACATGTAGTGAAATGTTTTTCAAATTATCAGTTGTTGCAGATGGATAACGAAATGAAACATTTGAAAACACTATTGATTCAGCAACCTCGACATGAGCCGGATTACTTTTGTCCTTAACGTCTTGTTCATACGAAAGAACCTCATTAACACGATCTAATGATGCATTTCCGCGCTGTAAAATATTAATTAACTCACCTACAGCATTCATAGGCCAAATTAGCATCCCTAAGTAGATATTAAAGCTCACCAATTCACCTAACGTTATAGCTTGATGGAAAACAAGATATGCACCATAACCAAGTCCAATGACATAACTAATTCCTACCAATATTTTAATTGTCGGTTCAAATAAGGCATCAACCTTAGCTACTTCAATATTTTTTTGATATACATCCTCTGTCATATCGTTAAATCGCTGTTCATCTGCCTTCTCCTGTACGTATGCCCGGATAACCCTAACACCAGCAATCGATTCAAGGACATTATCATTTAAATCACCAAAGGCATCTTGTGCCCTCATAAACCGTTTATGAATCATATTACCGAAATAATTTATCGCAATAGCCATAATAGGCAACGGTAATAATGCAGCTAGGGTAAGCTGCCAGCTGATCGTTATACTCATAACGAGAATAATAATCATCATAAAAATTGTTGAATCTATTAATGTTAAAATCCCAAAGCCAGCTGTCATGGAAATAGCCTTTAAATCATTCGTCGCCCGCGCCATCAAGTCACCTGTTCGGTTTCTCTCATAAAAGCTAGGTGTCATTGATAATAAATGTCTCATAAATCGATATCTCAGGATTCGTTCAATTAAATGCGCTCCACCAAAAAGCTGATACATCCATACGTACGTAATGGCATAGCTGGATACGATAATCCCTCCAAAAAGAAGGAGTAGCTGCACTAGTCTTTCCCCTGTCATCTGACCAAATTGAATATCATCTATAGCAAAACCAATAATTTTCGGCGGAATGATATCTAATACGCTTACAATAATTAATAATGTAATTGCAATTGTATATCTCTTCCAATTCTCTTTGAAAAACCAGCTTAACTTTTTAAAAATCGAAAACATTGAAAAGTACCTCCTTATTGTTTTTTAATTTTTCGTGGTGCAGTTAGCCACCTTTCATCCAATCTAAGTCAATCCGTCTCACCTGTTCTATTAGCATCATCAAAACTCCCTTCACATTTTTATCTATAATAACGAGCAATTCGCTCGGAATATTCATTTGATAAAGCTTCTTCTCGCTTCACTAGACGCGAAAAGGCATCGAGCGTAAGCGCACGATGCCTTATTTTTAGACATAAATAAAACGCACGTTACTGATTCAAGTAACCTGCGTCTACATGTGTAAAGATAAGTGGATTAAATAATAACTATCACTTTTTATGTACTGTTATTGGACGGGTTACTTGATATGAAATTTGATAGATGTCATGAATCATTCGATTTCTCATTGTATAACCCTCCATTTCTTTTAAATTTATTCTTTTCCATTTTATGACTTTCCAATTATTATTGTCAATGCTTTTTTGTTCCTATTTACCGTTTATTTTATCTTAGTTTCTAGCTATCCATTCAACATTCCTATCTTACAGAAAACACGAGTTATTTAACTATTTTGGAAAAATTTAAAAATCAGGTAATTATAGGAATATTTTTGAATAAAATTTGAAAATATATCTTATTTTCACTTATATATCAGCTTTCATACTACCTATTTGGAAATTATTACTTTGACAACGTAAAGCGATAAAAAGTATTATAATATAATAGCAAAAGGAGGTTGTATGATGTCAGACATCAACAAGCAGAAAATTGTCTCTAGCGTCCCACAAAAAGGATTCTTCGGACACCCTAAAGGATTATTCACTCTGTTCTTTACAGAATTCTGGGAACGTTTTTCATATTACGGAATGAAGGCTATATTAATTTATTATATGTATTATTCAGTTTCAAAGGGCGGCTTAGGCTTTGATGAAAGCACAGCACTTGCGATCACCTCAATTTACGGTTCATTAGTTTACATGTCCGGTATTATCGGAGGTTGGTTAGCAGACCGTATACTTGGTACGTCAAATTCTGTTTTTTACGGCGGAATACTGATCATGCTTGGCCATCTCGCGCTTGCGATTCCAGGCAGTGTGTCACTATTCTTCGTCTCAATGGTCTTAATCGTTCTTGGTACAGGCCTACTTAAGCCAAATGTATCGAGTATTGTTGGAGAAATTTATAGCGAAGAGGACAACCGCCGCGATTCTGGATTTAGCATATTTTATATGGGTATAAACCTAGGTGCTTTTATCTCTCCATTAATTGTCGGAGAAGTTGGCTTAAAGCATAATTTCCACTTGGGCTTTTCTATTGCAGCAATCGGTATGTTTGTCGGTTTACTTGTCTTTATGCTTACGAAAAAGAAAAACCTTGGACTTGCTGGAAAGGACATAGCTAATCCTTTATCAGCTGGGGAAAAGAAAAAGGTATTCTCAATTATCGGTTTAGGTATCATCATTATTGCAGTGGCTATTGCAATTTCAATTCCATTAGGACTATTAACATTCAAGTCCTTTATAAGCCTTATTGGTGTATTGGGTATTTTAATTCCAACGATATATTTCATTGTTATGTATCGCAGCCCAAAAACAACTGCCGTTGAGCGTTCAAGAATTATTGCCTATATTCCATTATTTATTGCATCTGTTATGTTTTGGGCAATTCAAGAGCAAGGTTCAACTATTCTCGCCCACTACGCAGACAAACGAACAGATTTAGATTTTGCGGGATTAACGATTTCTCCTGCATGGTTCCAATCGTTAAACCCATTATTTATTATTACTTTAGCTCCTGTTTTTGCTTGGCTATGGGTTAAATTAGGTAATCGCCAACCATCTATACCTAAGAAGTTTTCACTCGGTCTTCTTTTTGCCGGATTCTCATTTATTGTTATTTTAGTACCGGCTTATATAGGCGGAGAACATACTCTCGTTAATCCGTTATGGTTAGTATTAAGCTATTTTATCGTTGTCCTTGGTGAGCTATGTTTATCACCTGTCGGACTTTCAGCAACAACCAAGCTTGCACCAGCTGCCTTTTCAGCACAGACAATGAGCCTATGGTTCTTATCAAATGCCGCTGCACAGGCTATCAATGCTCAAATCGTTAAATTTTATACAGCAGAAACAGAAATGCTCTACTTTGGGATCATTGGAGGAATCGCTATTCTTCTTAGTATCATTCTTTTCTTTGTATCACCAAAAATTCAAAGCTATATGCAAGGGGTTAAATAACTACACCATCGTAATGTAGAGGTGCCTCAAAATAGTGTCTAATTTTGGATAAATAATTCGTTCAAAATTAGACACTATATATAATAGTAGAAACACAACAAATTATGTGATATTTAGTATCGCTATTTTGCCTATTATGTAACATCATTCAACTTTTTCCGCAAGATTACTATAAGCAAAAAATATTATACTAATTTTGCTTTTTTTCTAACATTTCCCGTTCTAATTCCTCACAACAATAATTCAATTATAAATTCATCCATTTTTTCTACTTGCAAAACCCTTTTATAATAATGTTTCAAAGGCATATTTTTCGATTGTTCTCAATTCGGCATTAATATCATCTAATGTTGATATTGTTTAAATTATTTTTCGAGTATAAAATTCATACTATCAAAATTTTTCGATAATTGTTTGTTCGGATTTAGGTTTCGATGAAAAATATAATGAAAAGGAAGACGTGAATAGCATGATTATGACAAAGGACGCAAATCAACAAACTGGTTTACAAGCTGCGAGAGAATATGTTGATACTGTATTTGAAACAGTTAAAAAGAGAAACCCACATGAAAGCGAATTCCACCAAGCTGTAAAGGAAATATTCGACTCATTAGTACCGATTTTTGCTAAGCAACCAAAATATATGGAGCATGGTATTCTTGAAAGAATCGTTGAACCAGAAAGAGTTATTTCTTTTAGAGTACCTTGGGTTGATGATCAAGGAAAGGTTCAAGTAAACCGTGGCTTCCGTGTTCAGTTCAATAGTGCAATTGGGCCTTATAAAGGTGGATTACGCTTCCATCCATCTGTAAATGCAAGCATTATTAAATTTTTAGGCTTTGAACAAATTTTCAAAAATTCCCTAACTGGTCAACCAATTGGTGGCGGTAAAGGTGGTTCTGACTTTGATCCAAAAGGGAAATCTGACGGTGAAGTAATGCGCTTTACACAAAGCTTTATGACAGAGCTGTGCAAGCATATTGGACCTGATGTAGACGTACCTGCTGGAGATATTGGAGTAGGTGCAAGAGAAATTGGCTTTATGTTCGGACAATATAAAAAAATTCGCGGTGGCTTTGAAGCTGGTGTCTTAACTGGTAAAGGTCTAGGATACGGTGGAAGCCTTGCACGTACAGAAGCTACTGGTTATGGAACAGTATATTTTGTTCAAGAAATGTTACAGGATAATGGATTAAGCTTTGACGGTAAGACAGTTGTTGTTTCTGGTTCTGGTAATGTCTCTATTTATGCCATTGAAAAGGCTCACCAATTAGGAGCTAAGGTTGTCGCTTGTAGTGATTCAAACGGCTATATTTATGATAAAAACGGAATTAATCTTGATACTGTAAAGCGTCTTAAAGAGGTTGAGAAAAAACGTATTAGTGAATATGTGAAAGAGCATCCAGATGCACAATATGTTGAAGGTTGTGGAGGAATTTGGTCAATCCCTTGTGACATTGCGCTTCCATGTGCAACACAAAATGAAATTGACGAAGCGTCAGCTCAAACACTTGTGAAAAACGGAGTAAAAGCAATTGGTGAAGGTGCAAATATGCCTTCGACTTTAGAAGCAATTGATGTTTTCCTTAACAACGGTGTTCTATTCGGACCAGCAAAAGCTGCCAACGCAGGTGGTGTTGCTGTATCTGCACTTGAAATGTCACAAAATAGTATGAGACTTTCATGGACATTTGAGGAAGTAGATGCGAAATTACATGACATCATGAAAAACATTTATCGCAACAGCATAAAGGCTGCTGACGAATACGGTCACCCTGGAAACCTCGTTGTCGGTGCTAATATTGCTGGTTTTGTAAAAGTTGCAGATGCAATGATCGCACAAGGTGTAATCTAAAATAGAACAGCATAAATCAAATAGGAATAGAAGATGTTCTTACCTTCTATTCCTATTTTTAACTAGGTTCTAGAACGGATGAAGCCTAGAATTAATATATAAAACGTTTAATAACTTTTATAGCGTTTAAACTGAATCATTGTTAAAGCTAGGAGAACAATGATAAATAAAGCTGAACTTCCCAATGTAATAAAATATTCATTTTCCCACTTACCATTTGTTAATATACTTGAAGCACTGCTCATAGCACTTGCAGGATTCCAAGCCATATATTTAGGAAAAAGTGATTGGCAAAGGACGAACATCGCAACAATAAAAATCGTGATACCCGAAATTTCCCCGTTTTTCTTGAAAATTGTCCCAATAAATACTGTGACTGTCATCACGAATATGATCCAACAACTATACATAATTAAACTCACAACAAATCTTTCTAAATGAACATCATTAAATAAAGTATTCGTATAATAATACGCTAACCCATAGCTAATAATAAACGATACGATTAGAATAACAGCGTTTGCTAGCCATTTGCTTCCGATATAATGAATAGACTCCACAGGCCTAGTCATTAAAAGATGTAATACACCACTTTTTCTTTCTTGTGATATGCATCCCATGACACTTAAGATAAATATTGCAGTTCCGATTATTCCAAATTGTGATAAAGTACTTGAAAGAACCTCTTCTCCAGTTGGAACAGGAATCTTAATTATTGTCCCTTCCGGTAGATTTCCTGCTGCATTTAAAATTTCCGGCATATAATAAAGACTAATAGGTTGTGATATTGCCAGGATTGCCATAGCGATAGGTAACCAAATTAGTTTTTTATCTCGCCAAGCTTCTAGCCATTCCTTTTTAAATAAAATTTGAAAGGTATTCATTATTATCCCATTACCTCCATATAAGCATCTTCAAGCGTACCGCTTCTCTCTTCAAAGTGAATAATTGTTATCTCTTGCTTAATACAGTCTTCAAGTAAACAATTACGGTATTGGTTGCTCGTTAGCTTGAATGTTACAGTTGAGGAATTAGAAAAGTTTGCTTCACGTATATAATCTTTCTTAGATAGCCAACTTTTTATATCACCTTCTGTTTTAAGAAAAAAATAGCCATTTCTGGTCCTTTCTTTTAATCTCTTTATTGAACCAGACCATTTTACTTTTCCAGCCTTCATCATAATAATTTCATCACAAACTTGCTCAGCATCATGAAGAATATGAGTTGAAAACAAAATAGACGTTTTCTTTTTTAACTCTTCTAAAATACGCAAGACATCTCTACGTCCTGTTGGATCTAGAGCAGAAACCGGTTCATCTAAGATTAACAATTTGGGCTCGTGTATCAAAGCTTGTGCCAATCCTAATCTCTGTTTCATACCTCCAGAAAAACCACCTATTTTTTTGTTTTTTGCATGATGTAAATCTACGAAATGTAGGACATTATTGATTTTATCTTTTAGTTTTCCCTTTTCCATTTTCGATAATTTCCCTGCAAAGTAGAGAAATTCCACTGCAGTCATCCACGGAAAGAAGGATGGGTACTGAGGTAAAAAGCCAATCTGAGTTCGATCGATGTTTTTACATCCTTGAAATGTAATTTGCCCTGAATCAGGTTTTAATAATCCTGATAGCATTTGTAAAGTCGTAGTTTTTCCAGCACCATTTGGTCCCAATAATGCAACACATTGATTAGGTTGAATATCAAATTCAATATTGTCGACAACGATATTCGTTTTGTATCTCTTCGATAACCCTTCAACAGTTAATAGCAATAGATTTCCCCCTTAATCTCTTTGACTATTTCGACCGATAATAAAATAAAGAATAGGTCCTATTATACTGATACATACAATGATTAATACCCAAATCCACTTTTCACTGATTGGTTTCTCATCTTTCACACAACTTATAATCGCTGTAAGCATTAATATGAGTTGTAATATAATGAGTGGAGCTATTATTCCCCATGGTATATCCATCATTTCCCCTCCCTTTTAGCTACGTTTTTTCTATAGGGTATAACTACAAAAAGGTAGTAAAACAACAACGGCATCGGAAATTGAATCAACCCCCATACTCCCCAAAACCAAGCGGAAGCTCCCTTCCTCCTCGCATCTAAAAAGAGAGTGATGCTTTGCAGAAATAAAATTGGTGTCATTAACAGTATAAAAGCCCAAGTTTCTAAACCTAGTATCAACGTAAAGACACCTCTTCTCTCTTATTTCTACGTTTCCGCTCAAAAATAAAAGCAATTGGCATAAAACATAAAGTAAAAATTTGCAGCAACATAAAAACACTTGTTAATTTAAATGCTAATGTCATATAAAAGGCTAAAATAATAATTGCTGTGAATATAAATATTATTAGCTCTCGTCTTTGGGCCCTTTTTCTTTCCTTCTTATATTCAATTAAAGTATTCATTAACTGAAAGTGTTCTGGTATCTCCACTTCATAAACAGTTTCTACATCTTTCAAGCTTTGCTTTAAGTCAAAAATAAGCTCTTCATCATTCCTTCCCTTCATGATTCAAACTCCTTTCGTATCCGTTTAAGTCCGTAATGAATACGGGTTTTTACTGTACCTTCCTTTAAATTAAGCATTTTTGCAATTTCCCCATTAGTAAAACCATAATAATGTTTTAACAAAATTGGCGCTCTAATTTCAGGTTCCATTGAGGAGAAAACATCCAAATGGCTAGACCATTCATAACCTTTTCTCATCAGATTCCATTTCATTTTTTCCATCACTTCTACCTGAATTTTTTCTAAGCGAACATTCTCCCTCTTTCTTTTACGTTGGTAATCAATAAATAAACGTGAAGCAATTGAAATTAGCCAAGTAGAAAATTTAGAGCTGCCTTTGAAGCCTGATAGATTCGTATAAGCCTTTAGCATTGTTTCTTGAATTAAATCCTCAGTTAAATCCTTTTGAAGAGTAAGTTTAATAAGATACTTATATAAAAACTGATAATTCATTTGAAACAAATGTGTAAAAGCTTCATCACTTCCATTTTTAGCTTCCCTAACCAATATGATTTCTTCTTGTTGGTCCAATTGATGAAAGCCCCCTAATATTATTTGTTTCTAATGATTTGACGCCTCATCTCTGTCATTCGTTCATGAAAAAGATCATTTTTATCAAAATCCACTTCTTTTTTAAGGTAACACATATATTTTTAAGCAAAAAAAGACTAATGCGCTTTAACATCAGTCTTCCATTTCTACTATTTCCTTCAAAATAATCGCATGATTATATTCTTGATTTTTTGCAGCATAAATAAATGTGATCGGCCTTGATTTTTGCTCTATTACAAATTTTTTTAGTTCCTTTAAACTTGCCTTTTGGGTTCCTTCACTTTTTAACTCTTCCATGTACTTCACTTTAAATTCGGTAAACTTCCCTGGATCATGCTGAAACCACTTTCTTAATTCTGTAGTCGGCGCAACTTCCTTCCACCATTTATCAATTTGTAAATCCTGCTTTGAAATACCTCTTGGCCAAATACGGTCAACAAGAATCCGCATTCCATCTTCTATTGACGGCTTTTCGTATGCTCGTTTCAAGTTTATCACTCAACCCACCCCTCCCGATTCTAGACCGTTTTAACTACGAATTTGTAACACGGTTTGTACCATTATGTATGTAAGCTTCTAAAGTATTTTAACATGGACTAAGTATGATCAAAAAAGGTGGTCCAAAGCTTCTCTTTCAAAAAACTGGACCACCTTTACTATATATGAATTTTAACCTCTTTTTATAAAAACATCCCAGCAATAGCAGCACTTAATAAAGATGCTAAAGTTCCTGCTGCAACAGCTTTTAATCCCATTTTTGCGATATCTGGACGACGATTTGGTGCCATACCCCCTAAGCCTCCAAGAAGAATTGCCATAGAGCTCAAGTTTGCAAAGCCACATAAGGCAAAGCTGACAATCATGACAGTTTTATCTGACAGCTGCTCAATTTGCGGTGCAAAGGCAGAATATGCAACGAATTCATTAAGAACTAGCTTTTGACCGATAAAGCTTCCTGCTGTTATAGCCTCAGACCACGGTACTCCAATCGCAAAGGCAATAGGAGAAAAAATAATACCTAAAATCCCTTCAAGTGATAGTGCATCATAACCAAAAATGCCGCCAATAGCTCCCAAAATACCATTAACCAAGGCAATTAAGGCAATAAACGCTAACAGCATTGCACCTACGTTAAGCGCTAATTTTAATCCATCACTAGCCCCTCTTGCAGCAGCATCAATGACATTTGTAGCTTCTTCATCATTTTCCATCTTAAAATCAGCTTCTTCAACTTTTTCGGTTTGTGGCATCACTATTTTCGCCATAATTAATCCTGCTGGTGCAGCCATAAAACTTGCTGCAAGTAAGTATTCAAGCGGAACACCTAATAAGGCATAGCCAACAAGAACAGAACCCGAAACAGAAGCTAATCCACCTGTCATAACTGCAAATAGCTCAGACTTTGTCATCGTAGCTAAAAATGGACGAATCACTAAAGGTGCTTCTGTCTGTCCAACAAAGATATTTGCGGCAGCTGACATCGACTCTGTCTTTGATGTTCCTAATAGCTTTGCTAACCCACCACCAATGATTTTAATAAACCATTGCATAATTCCTAGATAGTATAATACTGAGATTAATGAAGAAAAGAAAATAATAATTGTTAATATTTGAAAGGCAAAAATAGTACCAAGCTTTCCGCCTGCACCTAAAGGCCCAAAGAGGAAATTAATTCCTTCATTTGCATAGTTGATGATATTTTGTACACGTGCAGAAAACCATTCTAACCCTTCTCTTCCCGCTTCCCATTTCAAAACAATGAATGCAAAGACAAGTTGAATTACAAGACCACCTAAAATCGTTCGGATACGAATCGCCTTTTTATTATTTGATAGAAGTAGTGCGAGAGCTAGTACAACCAAAATCCCAAAAATCCCCCACAATAAATTCATAAGTTCACCTCTTATTTAAACTATTGCCATTTTCAATCTCTCAAAAGCTTCATTAACACGTCAGTCATCAGACAACTTAAAAGATATTATTATTACCACTTCCTTTCTGTAAATGAATAAAATTGAGTATAAGAATATGCCAGTAGTATTTGCAATTATAGATAAGTCATTCACATATAAAAAAGGGAAGAAAACCGCACATGGTTTTCTTCCCTGATCACTAGACTGTTTATATACTATTTAACTTCAATCACGAACGGGTAAACTGTAACCTTACCGTTCTGCTGAAATTCAGCCCAAATTTTATAAATACCTGGTTGTGAAAATTCTGTTTCAAAAACTGTTTCATCCTCTTTCAATGGATGTACGTGTAAATATTGCTCTGCTTTTTCATCTAAAATAACAACATGTCCCATCGCCCCTAAGTACGGCTCAAGTGTTGCTTCATGTACTTTAAATGATAGTGTAACAGGCTGATTTATCACTAAATCTGTTGTAGTAAGAGTTACCTTCTGTCCATCAACAGTTTGAACTAATTGCTTATCCGCTTGTAATGAAGCATGTTCATGCTCCTGCTTTGATTCATTACCGATAGTAAAAGATATAGGGGTAACATTGTATTTTAAGCTTGCTGACTTAATATCAACAAATGCTCGATATGTCCTATCACTTAATTGATGTGATACTTCAAATGTCCCTGGTGCTATTTCTTTAGGGTGTAAATGTTCATAACGTTCTAAGTGTTCATCAACAACGATAAGATGAACAAGCTTCTCATGATTTACTTCAAGATCTGTAACAGGGTTGCCAGACTTATCTTTCATTGTAATTATTAATTTTTGATCGTTTTCAGCTAATCCTACATTGATTTCATTCTCAGCTTTTTCAGCATTATGCTGTCCATGAGCTTCCTCTGAAATGTTATGTGTTTGCTTACTAGTTGTTGTAGCAGAGTGCTTTTCCTCATTGTGCACAGAAACACTCTGATCATCAACAAACAATGAATCATATATAAAATAACCCGCTATGACGATAGCCAAATAGAGCAAAGCTGATGCAATCCATTTCTTCATTCCATTCATCTCCTTGACATTATAGCTTAACTCTCTGTAATCTTAATGCATTTAAAACGACTGAAACTGAACTAAATGCCATAGCTGCTCCAGCTAACCATGGTGCGAGGAAGCCTAGTGCAGCAATTGGAATTCCGATTGCATTATAAGCAAATGCCCAGAATAGATTTTGTTTAATATTACGGATGGTTTTTTTGCTCATGTAAATAGCATCAGCAATACTTGTTAAATCACCGCGAATAAGTGTAATATCCGCTGCTTCCATCGCTATATCTGTTCCAGTTCCAATTGCCATGCCGATGTCTGCTAAGGCAAGAGCAGGAGCATCATTAATACCATCACCAACCATAGCAACAATTTTCCCTTTTGCTTGAAGTTTTTTGACTTCTTCTACTTTCTCCTCCGGCAACACTTCAGCCACTACTTGATCAATTCCTGCCTCAGCTGCAATTGCCTTTGCTGTCCGGCTGTTATCCCCAGTAATCATCATTACTTCAAGACCCATTTCCTTTAGACGATTTACAGCCTTTTTAGATGAATCCTTTATAGTATCTGCTACTGCGATTAATCCTGCATATTGCTGATTAATTGCAACTAGCATCGCAGTTTTTCCCGCGTTCTCCAATTTCTCCATTGTTTGAAGTGTATTACTAACATTTATTTCATACTTCTCCATTAACTTACGAGTCCCTACAACTACGACTTTGTTATCAATTTTTGCACGAATTCCGTAACCAGGAATTGCTTCAAACTCCTCAGGCTTTATGAAGCTGCTGACTTTTGTTTCTATTCCGGCTACAATTGCCTGAGCTAATGGATGTTCTGATTGCTTTTCTGCTGATCCAACGAGCATTAAAAACTGGTTTTCATCAATGCCATTCTCTACTATGACATCTGTTAAAGTAGGGGTTCCATTTGTAACCGTTCCAGTTTTATCTAAAAGGATCGTTGTAATACGGTGCGTCATTTCAAGATGTTCTCCACCTTTAAAAAGAATCCCAAATTCAGCTGACCTTCCTGAGCCTGCCATAATTGAAGTTGGAGTAGCTAACCCTAATGCGCAAGGACATGCAATAACTAAAACTGCAATTAGCTTTTCTAATGCTTCCGCAAATTGTCCCGGAGTAATCCAAATAATCCAAATGAAAAATGTAATAAATGCTATCCCAACTACGATTGGAACAAATATACCCGAAATTTGATCTGCTAATCGTTGAATTGGCGCCTTCGAACCTTGCGCCTCTTCGACAACCTTAATGATTTGTGATAATGCCGTATCACGTCCTACTTTTGTTGCTTGTATAGTGAGAAAGCCATTTTTATTGATTGTTGCACCAATAACCTTGTCCCCTACTGTTTTATCAATCGGCACGCTTTCTCCTGTTAGCATTGATTCATCTAAAGCTGATTGCCCTTCAATAATGATACCGTCGACAGGTATTTTTTCACCTGGCTTCACAAGCACAATATCTCCAACGATAACATCATCTAATGAAATTTCTGCTTCCTTTCCATCACGAACGACTACTGCTGTTTTTGCCTGTAAACCCATTAGCTTTTTGATCGCCTCAGAAGAACGACCTTTTGCTCTTACTTCAAATAACTTTCCTAAAATAATTAAAGTAATGAGAACAGCACTTGTTTCATAATACAGCTCTACCATATGATCGTTTGATCCTAATGAAAGAATCGTTAAATACAAACTATAAAAATAGGCTGCAGATGTACCTAAAGCAACAAGAACATCCATATTTGCACTTTTATTTTTAAGTGCTTTATAAGCACCTATATAAAATTGTTTTCCGACAATAAATTGGACAGGTGTAGCCAAAGCTAACTGTACCCAAGGATTCATAAACATTTCCGGTAAATAAATAAATGATGTGAACTCAAAGTGACTCACCATTGCCCATAATAACGGAATAGATAAAATCAGTGAAAAGAGGAATTTGCCCTTTTGAGTTTCTAATTCCTTTGCTTTATGATCTGCAATTTCATCTTTTTCCACTTCTTTTAAAATTGCCTGATAGCCTAGCTTTTCAACAAGCTTGATCATATCGTTTTTACTAATTTGAGAAGGATTATATTCCACTGTTGCACTTTCTAAAGCTAAGTTTACCGTTGCATCTGTGACACCCTCCTGCTTGTTTAAGCCTTTTTCAATTCTAGTTGCACATGCTGCACAAGTCATACCGAGGATATTAAACTCAGCCTTTTCCTCAATTACTTCATACCCTAAATCATTTATCTTTTTCTTAAAGTCTTGAACATTTGCTACCTTTTGGTCATACGTAATCGAAGCACGCTCTAGTGCAAAATTAACCGTTGCATCCTCTACACCATCTATTTTCTTAATCCCTTTCTCAATACGAACTGCACATGCTGCACAGGTCATTCCTTGAGTAGGAAGAGTCGTTTCCTTTGTTGATGATTGTGACATGACTTCACCTTCTTATACCCCTATAGGGTTTGTTTTTTTATAAAAAGAATACGTGCACAAGTTATGCACGTTCACTCAAACAATAAAACAACTATCTATATTAGACAACCTCATATCCTTGGTCTTCAATTGTCTCCTTAATAGTCTCGAGTAACAGGTCAGAAGAATTGTACTCAACATCGACTTTACCATTAGTTAAATCGACTGCTACCTTTTCAACACCTTGTAATTTGCCTACAGACCCTTCAATTGCTTTCACACAATGTCCACATGACATCCCGCTTACATGTAATGTTACTTTTTCCATCATTTATCCTCTCCTATTATGTCAATTTAAATTATTTTTATTTCGTTGACTTAATAATACTATACCCCCCTAAGGTATGTAAAGAGGATTTTTATATTTTTTATCATAAATAGAATCATTCAGAAGTTAAAAAGCTTAAAACCCTTTTATTGATGAGCTCCGGCTTTTCCATCGACATTAGATGCCCAACACCTGCGATAAGTTCGGCAGTTAATTGTGGTACAAACCTTTTTGCTCTTTCCAACGCTTCAATAGGGTTATACATTACCTCATGTTCACCAATTAATAAAAGGATTGGAACTTGAACAGAAGTAAGTTCTTTATCAGTAAAAACATAAGGAAACCCGTTATCTTTCGGTTTTGTATCCCTTTCCTTTTCTACCCACATCATTCCAGCTACTAGTTGACTCTTCATTTTTTCATCAAGCCGATAACGATTAGCAAATATCCAATCCAAAAATTGGTCAACTCCCTCTTCATTTTGTACCATTCCAAATGCATATGAGTAAAACTCAGGCTTAAAGGATAGAAATGACTCAGCAGGACTCATAAGAACAACTCGATTTAATCTATTTGGAAAATGCAGAGCGAAATTTAATGCATGAAGAGCTCCATAAGATAACCCAACTAAACTTGCCTTTTCAATTTGCAAGCTATCCATTACCTCCTTTAACCAAACAGAATACGATTCTCGATTGATAAATGGCTTTTTAGGAATGCTTTTATTTTTGTCACCAAGAATATCAATACAAATAACCCGATAATGTTTACTCCAATAGAGTACATTAGGATACCACATTGTAGATCTCATACTTCCTCCATGGAGCAACAATAATGGTTGTTTCGCTTTATCTCCACTGTCGATGATGTGTGTACTTCCAAACGAGGTCTTTACATAGTTTAAGGAGTATGGAAGAGGCCATAATGTTAAACCTCTCTCATATGCATTTAAATAATCTATTTTTGCTTCATTTTTATCAAGATACTTCATAAATATAACTCTCCCCACTTAATATAATTTAAATTTGCACGTTCGTTATTTTTAATATTATATTAATTATCCATTTCCTGTCAACTTCAATTAAACGATCATTTAAAAAATAACATTTTGAAAACACTCGTTTATTCTTTATTATTTAATGTGGAGGTGTACAAGGTGAATATTGAGAAACAACTTTTATATTTAATTTCGAAGGTAGAAAAAATGGAAGGAAAGACACTTATCACTATCTTTGAACAAATGAACTATACACAACAAACGATTCGAAATGTACTTACGAAGTTAAAGAAGGACCAATTTATAACCTCCCCACAACGAGCTTTCTATCAAATTACTTCATTAGGAATTGAGACTATCCAATCTTTCTATTCTAAGCGGAACTATTATACAGAAAGCTGGGATAAAAAGTGGTATATTGCAATAATTGAAATACCCGAAACAGAGAGAAAAAAGAGAGATTTATTTAGAAGAAGTATTTTGCAGCTTGGCTTTGGCTCTTTATATAAAAGTGTTTATATATACCCTTGGAATATAACAGAACGGCTTCTTTCCTTAATTGACACGCTCGAGATTGAGAATTATGTCACACTTCTATCTAGCAATGAATTTATTTTAAATGGAGTTAGTGTTGAAGGATCTTCTGGCATCTTTAAGGCTGATACAATATGGGAATTGGATAAGATCCATGCGTTATACGAAGAAAAGTACAATTGGTTTTTACATGACTTTAAGCATAAAGTAAGTTCATACAACAAAAGCGACCAATTACATCCGCTTTATGTATTTATCCACTATTTAGAACTAATTGAGGTTATCCATGAGCTATTAATAGTGGATCCAATGCTTCCACCCGATTATTTACCAGGAAACTGGATTGGCGCAAAAGTATTAGCAGAATTTCAAAGCTGCTCTAATACATTAGCTAAGCTAATTCCTCCTGAATCTTTTTATTATCAGTTTGTTAAAAAGTAGTAAAAAAAGGAGGTTAGTCGCCTCCTTTACTCATTGACTTTTAAATCAAACAATAAAATCATTCTCGCCAATTTGGAATACTAATGACCGATAAAATAGTTGCAATATATCCTAATACGTTATCTTGTATAGCAGATTACCATGATTTGCTATACAATTTATATATCGATTAAGTAAAAATGTGTGGTGAGATGATGTTTAAACTATTATTAATAGAAGATGATAAAACTCTTTTTGAGGAAGTAAAAGAGAGACTAATGAGCTGGTCCTATGAAGTATATGGAATTTCAAACTTTAATAAAGTGATGGAGGATTTCACGAAAATTAAACCTGACTTAGTCATTATTGATATTCAATTACCAAAGTATGATGGATTTCATTGGTGCCGGATGATTCGTGCTCACTCTAATGTTCCAATCATCTTCCTATCTTCACGGGATCATCCTACAGAAATGGTCATGTCCATGCAGCTTGGAGCAGATGATTTTATTCAAAAGCCATTTCATTTTGATGTGCTTATCGCCAAAATACAAGCCATCCTTCGACGTGTTCATGATTATAATAACGAGCCAATCGCAATTAAAAGCTGGTGCGGAGCGACTGTCGATTTTGAACGTAATAGTGTCTCTAATGATCTTGGAACAGTAGAGCTTACAAAAAATGAACTCTTTATTTTGAAGCAATTAATTGAAAAGAAAAATACAATTATTAGTCGTGAAGAACTAATTCAAGCGCTATGGGATGATGAACGATTTGTTAGCGACAATACGTTGACTGTAAATGTAAATCGATTACGAAAAAAATTAGATGAGCTTGGATTAGGTAAATATATTGAAACGAAGGTTGGCCAAGGATATATAGCAAAGGAAGAGAATTTCTTATGATAAAGGAATTTATCCTCGAAAGAAAAAGCTGGATTCTTCTTTTTATCCTCCAGCAAATTCTTATTCTCTTAATAAGTTATCTCGACCCAACTATACCGTTTTCTTCATTGCTCTATATTGTCTTTTTATCGTTCATAGTTTTTGCCATTTTTCTTACGGTCCGTTACTTTAAAGAGATAAAGTTTTATAAAAGCTTACAGGATTGGGATAATAGTCTTGATTTAGCTAGCATTGATACAGCAAATACACCATTTACAAGATTGGTCGTTACCCATTTAACAAATCAGACAGAGCAGCTAAAAGAGACTGCCTCACAAAATCAGCTAGCACTAGACCAGGAAAAGGATGAGCTATTATCTTGGATTCATGAAGTTAAAACACCTTTAACCGCAATGCATCTAATGATTGAACGCTTAGAGCCCGGAACCCTTAAATCACAGCTTTTATATGAATGGCTTCGAATCCATCTTCTGCTTGATCAGCAGCTTCATCAAAAGCGCTCGGCCTTTATAGAAAACGATTTGTACGTAGAAATGGTTGATTTAAAGCAGTTAGTATTTAAAGAGATAAAAGCATTGCAATCCTGGTGCATTCAAAAAGGTATCGGCTTTGATATCAAGCTTGAAATAAAGGAAGTGCTCAGTGACGGTAAATGGCTAGCCTTTATCGTAAGACAGTTATTAACAAACGCAATTAAATATAGTGATTCGTCTGATATTTTAATTCGTAGCTATAGCAAAAATGACAGGACTATTTTAGAAATAGTTGATTACGGAAGAGGAATAAACCAACAAGACCTACCGCGAATTTTTGATAAAGGATTTACTTCAACAACTAATCATCTTGATCATTCTTCAACAGGAATGGGACTTTATTTAACAAAAAAAGTCGCAAAGCCTTTGCTAATAGATATTAATGTACAATCCCAACTCAATAAGGGAACAAAGGTAACCTTAACATTTCCAAAGAAAAATGAGTTCGACAATATGATGAGCATGTGACAAAAATGTCACATGCTTTTTTCAATTGTTAGGATAATAAAAGGAAATACTCGATTATCCCATTTATAATTAGGATAAATTCAGGTGAATGTGGCATACGGAAAGCGAACTCCTACTAGCAAAAGTGTGCGGACATATTTAGCAAAACCTATTATAAAAGGAGTTGGAAACTAAAAATGAATATATTAGAAGCTCACAAAATTCATAAAAGCTATGGAAATAAACTTAATAAACACGAAGTACTCAAAGGGATTGATTTAACGATTGAACATGGAGAATTTGTTAGTATTATGGGTGCGTCTGGCTCCGGAAAGACTACTCTTCTTAATGTTCTTTCATCAATCGACCATCTAAGCCAAGGTTCTATTGTGATAGAGGGGAAAGAAATGACAAGGATGAAGGAGAAGCAGCTAGCAGAATTCCGTAAACAGCACCTTGGCTTTATCTTCCAGGATTATAATCTGTTAGATACTCTCACAGTAAAGGAAAATATTTTATTACCTTTATCAATTACAAAAACCCCCAAAAAAATAGCGGAAGAAAAATTTCAAGGGCTAGCAAATGAGCTTGGCATCTATGATTTAAAGGATAAATATCCGAGTGAAATATCAGGAGGACAAAAACAACGGACTTCCGCAGCTAGAGCATTCATCCATGAGCCAAGCATTATCTTCGCTGATGAACCAACAGGTGCCCTTGATTCAAAATCTGCTTCCGACCTTTTAAACAAGCTAAGTGACTTAAATCATAAACGAAAAGCAACGATTATTATGGTAACACATGACCCTGTTGCCGCGAGCTATTGCAGCCGAGTCATTTTCATTAAAGATGGGCAAATTTACACGCAATTAAATAAAGGTAACCAAGAAAGACAGATTTTCTTCCAGGATATTATGAAAACACAAGGTGTCTTAGGTGGGGTTAAAGCATGAACATCAATCAGCTTATCATCCGAAATCTGAAAAAAAATCTAAAAAACTATTTCTTATATGTTTTTGCATTAATTTTTAGTGTTGCCTTGTATTTTTCTTTTGTTACATTACAATATGACCCATCAATGGATGAAGTTGAGGGTTCAATTAAAGGTGCTGCCTCGATTCGTGCTGCATCAGTATTACTTGTTGTCATTGTTTCGGTTTTCCTCTTATACGCAAATACGATTTTCATTAAAAGACGAAGTAAGGAAATTGGTTTATTCCAATTAATTGGAATGACAAAAAATAAAATCTTCCGCATTTTAACGGTGGAAAATTTTATTTTATATTTTAGTTCATTACTAATTGGGATTATCGTCGGATTTTCCGTATCAAAGCTTATTCTCATGATTTTATTTAAAATCATTGAAGTTAAAGAGCTTGCAAGCTTACACTTTTCTAGCCCGGCCTTCATCCAAACGTTAATCGTTTTTCTCTTTATCTACTTTTTTATTATGATGATGAATTACGGATTTATAAAAAGGCAAACTATCTTGTCCTTATTTAAAGTAACATCAGCAACTGAAGATAAAGTGAAAAAGATATCCTTTTTGGAAATGACGCTTGGCTTAATTGGTTTAATTTTAATTTTGTTAGGGTACTATGTGTCTTCAAGACTTTTTGATGGAGATTATACATCCAGTAATAAACTATTTCTCCTTATGATTTTTATTCTAGGATCAGTTATTATTGGGACTTACCTGTTTTATAAAGGGTCTGTTAGCTTTCTCGCTAATATCATAAGAAAAAGCAAAGATGGTTATTTAAATATTAATGAGGTTTTATCTCTATCCTCTATTATGTTTCGAATGAAATCCAATGCATTACTGTTAACGATTATTACAACAGTTTCGGCATTAGCAATTGGCCTATTATCACTAAGCTACATTTCCTATTATTCAGCAGAAAAATCAGCAAAAGACAATGTACCATCTCATTTCGCCTTATCCAGTCATGAAGATGCAAATAGCTTTAAAAATCTATTACAGAAAAATAACATTGCCTTCTCTGAAAAGGTAATTGATGTTATTCAAGTTGAAGCTAATATAAAGGATATTTCAAATATTAATTTGGGTGAAGTGAACTTTGATGAAAATAAAATGGTGATACCTGTTATTAGTGATAAGTCAGTTGATCATATTAATATATCTGAGGATGAAACAATTTTCACTGGTTATAGTGACTTATTACAGAGGTTTATGTCGTTTAAAAAGGCAGGAGACGTTACTTTCATTGGTCTTAAAGAAGAAATCCCGCTAACCTTCCTAGGGCTAGAGAAAGAATATATTGTTCCATACACGTTTGCAAATGGAGGTCTTCCCCTTGCCATTGTTGACGAAAAAATATTTGAGCGTTTGAAGACAGATATAAATCCTGAGATCCAACTAGATACATCTCTTTATATCGGCATTAATATTAAGGATGAAAAAGAGTTAGAAAAGGCTGACGAGCTATTTAATGAACCAACGTATACAGCTACTGCTTCATCTCAGCTTGAAATGAGTAAAAACCAAAAAAGCAACATGGGTCTCATCATGTTCATCGTTGCCTTTTTAGGATTAGCCTTCCTTATTACATCTGGATGTATCTTATATTTTAAACAGATGGATGAAAGTGAAGAAGAAAAGGGTAACTATACGATTTTAAGAAAGCTAGGCTTTACTCAAGGGGATTTAATTAAAGGTATTCAATTAAAGCAAATCTATAATTTTGGTATCCCTTTAGTTATCGGTTTGTTCCATAGCTATTTCGCCGTGCAATCTGGTTGGTTTTTATTCGGTACAGAAGTATGGGCACCAATGATAATCGTCATGGTCGTGTACACGATGCTATATTCGATATTTGGCATATTATCTGTACTTTATTATAAACGTGTCATTAAAGAAGCATTGTAATCTTAGAAAGCTCCTATTTGATTAGGAGCTTTTATATGTCTATGTAACAAAACCACCTTTTTTTATTTTGTAAGTGGTATCATGGTTATTAATAGTTTTGTAAAACTACAGTTGGAATAAGTATTCACTTAAAGGGGTTTTATTCATGAACCATGACATCTTGCTACGTAACGGTGTGACAGAACCGTTAGACTCCACTCACTTAAGTAGATTAATGGAGAACAATCGGTCGGCACCTCTTTTAAACCTAAAAGGGAAAATAGCCCAAACACTTGATAATTTAGTAATAAATAACTGTAAAAGTGATGATCAATGCTTTATTTTAATCGATTTAAAATAAAGCATTGAACCAATTCATAATGTTTTTGTTAAAGATGAGTTTGTCATTTTATTTGATTTTGCTTTTCTTATTCCTTTTGCCGCTTCTATCCCAGCAAATAAAATATAAGTGAAAATGGCCACCGATAAAGTCCATGTCTCCCAACTAGCTCCTAATGATAACACCTCTGTCATATAATCCTTGAATTCCGGAAGAACCAAGCGAGGATTCGTAATAATAATCACAAAAGCAATTGATGATATAAATTGGTAACAACAATTAAATACCGCTAATTTTATCGTCCAATGCCGTGTGATATATTTCCAAATTGAATTTGCTAGTTCAAATCCAATCACAACTGCTACTAATGGCCAATAAGCATGCAAAACGTCCTGATTAAACGTTGGTGTAACAAACACTAATCCTTCTGGACCTTTTTCATAAATCCCAACAAGGCTTGAAGCACTAAAGAAGACGATTGCCCATATGGCGGTCCAGAGTAGACCACCGAATACTTCAAAGCTTGGAATCCTTTTCTCATTATCTATATATGGAACCAACTCTAAATCATCTGGTGTCCACTCTTTTCCTGTCATCAGAGAATTTTTATGAACTGGGTCAACTCTTTCGATAATTGCAAAAACAACTGTTAGCCAAAAGAAGGTTTGAATAGCCGTTCCTATCATCCTCCATATTCCTAATCCAATTACATCTAAAATGACATTCAATACAGCCTCTTTACCGTCATAAGAAACAATATGGTCCGTTATAACGACTGTCAAGGCTACAAATGCTGCAATAGGCAAAATCATTTTTAGTAAATTTAGATAGATCCCATAATAAGCTGGACCAATTAAAGATCTCGGCTTATCAAGATAATTATTTGCTAACTTTGCTGGGTTTCCCAATTTCATTAAGACCGCTTTGACTTCCTTCTCCGTATAGTCATCCGGAAGCATATCTTCAATTGTCGATCGCAATTCTAAAGCAATATCCTCACGGCTCTTGTCAGGCAACCTTTTTGTCACCTCTTGAATATAAAGGTCAATCATCTTCATGAACCATCTTCCCCTCTTAAAAGATTGTAAAGCTCTTCAGACATCTTTTCCCACTCCAGCTTTAGCTGCGCTAATACCTCACTACCTAGCTCACTTAAAACATAATATCTTCTTGGCCGTGTTTCTGTCGTATCCCAGCTGCTTGTGACAAGCTCCTGTTTTTCTAACCTTCGGAGCAATGGATATAAGGTGCTTTGTTCTATTGATATCCCGCTTTCCTCTAATAATTGAACAAGTGAATATCCATACTGCGGTGTCTTTAATTGGCTTAAAACAGCGAGGGTTAAGGTTCCTCTTCTTAATTCTGTCGTAAGTGAATGAAGAATTTCCTCCACTGATGCACCTCCATTATTATCTGATTTATATTATTGTATATCGTATACTATGCATCATACAGTATTATTGTGAAGAAAGCAATTACTATTTTGTATTATCTTCCAAAAATAGATAAAAAGGGAAGAAGAAATCATAAAGATCCTTCCTCCTACTCTAAAATTTACTTGTTTTCTTGTAATTTATTTTTCTTTTTCACCAATCTATAGGTTATTCCTATTCCAATAAATAGAAGACCAAGTAACAGCATATTATAAGAAGCAGTGGCCGTTACAGGTAATGATTCCCCTTTTTCAGCTTTCTTCTCTTGCTGTTTCGTTGTTTCCTTATCTATATGATTCTTATGATTCTTCCCCTCATTCTCTGAGTTTCCGTTGTTTTGCTCAGGTATTTGAGCGTGGTTGTCATTGCTTATAGGTGTGGTCGGATTCTTAATCTCAGCAGGAGTCTCCGGCTTTTCTTCCATTGGAGTTTCCGGGTTGTCTTCAATACTATCTCCAACTCGGTATAAATAGAAATCATCTAAGCTTCCCCATGCACCTTGATTCGCTTTAATACTCGCTCCTATTGTTATTGTTCCATCTAAGACAAGTATATTTTTTATCACTGGGTTGCTCCAATTAACCCAGCCATTTACTGATGTTTCGACCTTGTATTGTTCGTCATTCGTATTTGCATAAAGAAACATCTCAGATTCCTCTGCATCTCCACCTTGAACAAACATTGCCAAATTGTAATAACCCGGTTCTAACCCTGTTATCCTCTGTTCAACGCGGAATCCTACTGTTTCAGGTGAATAGAAGTGAAGTGAATAATTACCGGATTTTGCATCGGACGCATTGTGTAGAAAGTCAGTATGTGGTGATAATCCATTTTCATATGAAATCTCCCACATACTACGGTTATCGTCCTCAAAACTTGGATTAACCACAAAGTTTTTCGGTTTAATTTCTAGATGTGCTGTAACAATTTGCCCACCTTCAACAGTTCCTTCAATGCTATACTCCCCATTACCATTAGAGATTGCCTCCTCAAGTGCTTTGCGATCCCATGTTATAGGAACCGTCCCCTCACTTCCATCGTTGTAACGTACAGTTACTGTTTCTGGTAATGGTATGTTCTCACCTTCTATTGCACTGATAAATATATCCTGAATTTCATCGATTGTTAATGGTGCCTTTGCTCCCGTGTTTACATATTTGAACACATTTAAGGATGCAAGAGGTTTTCCATTAAAATCAAATAATGCTTGGTTATCCACTGCGCTCCCGCCATACCAATGCCCTGCATCCTCAGGGTCATATTCAGCGGCAAAGCTTGTTGCCCAGCCTGAGCCATATCTTTCCCAAAGCTCCTTATTATTCTCTAATTTATTTGCTGGCCCAACCGGAAGCCATGCAGGTTCCCAATAAAAGACTCCAAGACCCGCATCCCCAACATTTGCGACAGCTTCAATCACATCTCTTACTGCAGTTGCCTGCCCTTGAACTGTAATTGGATAATTTAACGTTTGCCCCGAGTCTTTTGGGGCTGTGTTTTCATGTCCATCCCCATCTTCCTTTGTATATGTATAAGATGTTTCGGCAACCATCACCTTTTTTCCGTACGTATTAGCAACATACTTTAAAACAGTTGTTAAATTGTCTAATGTCCCATGCCAGAAAGGATAATAAGAGCTTGCAAAAACATCATAATCAACTTGATTTTTCTCTAGTGTTTCAGCAATAAATTGATAGCTCCCTGCCTTTTCAGGATTTGTAAAATGCAACGCTATTAATATTTCGGAATCTAAATCTCGAATTGCTCTACTACCTTCATTAAATAATTGGCTCATTTTTGTCCAATCTGTTTCACCAATAAATCCACCAGTTGTTTCATTACCGACCTGGACCATTCCAATATCAATTCCTGCATTTAACAATGTTTGCAGACTTTCCTTTGTATAGGTATAAACCTCGCTTTTCTTCTCTTCAAAACTTAAATTTTTCCATGCCTTTGGAGCTTGCTGTTTCGCAGGATCAGCCCAAAAGTCAGAGTAATGAAAATCTATTAAAACCTTCATCCCATTTTCTGTTGCTCTTTTTCCAATCTCTATTGCTTTCGTTAAATCGTTATTTCCCCCACCATAACCGTTGCCTTCCGAATTATACGGATTATTCCAGACACGAATACGCGTATAATTCACTCCAGCCTCTTTTAATGTTGTGAAGATATCCTGTTCTTTCCCTTCAAAATTGTAAAATTTCACTCCACTTTCTTCTAAGGAAATAATACTAGAAACGTCAACACCTTTTATAAAATCCTCATTCATTCCATCTACCCTTTCAACAAAGATATCTGCTTCCACAGGTTCAGGCAGATGACTTTGATTGGAGATTAAACGCATTTGATCTAAGTACCCCCATGCCTTTGGTTCTCCACTGACAATCGCACCGATTTGTAGATTTGATGTTTCTTCTTTGAGGTCGAATTGCAATGTAATTGTTCCCCATGCATTGTAGCCTGAAGTTGCTATTGCTTCACTCTCCTCATTTCCAGCAAATAGCTTAACAGTACCTTTCTCGGCTACTTCTCCACCCATTGTTCTTATTGAAAGCTCATAGCTTCCTGCCGGTAGACTTGGAATCGTTTGCTTAATTGTAAAGGTCAGTTTTTCTGATGCTGTATCCTTCACCCAATATTTTAGCGCAGCTGTACCCTCATCAACAGTCATCCATGTATCACTTGAATAAAGAAAATGTTGAACATCAACATTTTCTGTCTTTTCGATACTCCATGTTTTGTCTGCAAAAAAGTCCGTTTCAAATCCACCATTTGTCACTAAGTTATTTGATCTAGCTGCTGCATGCCCGACATTATTAGATAGTTGAATAGAACTTAGCATAAGTAAAACAATGAGCAATAGAGAAAAAGCTCTTTTCAATAGTTTCATAATCTCCTCACCTTTAGCCTTATAATTTATATTTAAGCGCTTCCATAGAACTGTAAGAGGATGAGAGGGCTTGTCCATTTTGACAATTCTCTTTTACCATGATGCTATTACTTATAATTAATTATCTCCTCCTGTACAGCTTTTTTGTACAGAAGGAGACCCGAAGCAATTAATCTCTCTTTTTCTCGACAATTCTTACTTCATATTCTTTTAATACTAGCTCTCCAGATAATTCATCCCCTGTTACTAAATCACGTACAGTGTCAGAGAATGTAACAGGTTGATTTTCTTCTGTGAAATTCATAACGAATATATAATCTTTCTCATTATCCTGTCTTACTTGAACAGAAACACCTTTGCCATGTTCAACATTGTAAACAGGCTTTAATGATAACTCATCGATTAATTGTTGATAAAAATCTCGATGGAATTGATCATTTAAGCGAGCACCAATATAATAGGCTGTTCCCTTCTCAAACTTGTTACTCGTAATAGCTGGAGTATTCGCATAGAAATCCTGCATATAAATGCCTTCTACATTTGCTCCACCTACTTCAATCACTGTTGCATAGTCCTTTAATAGATAACTTTCATTCTTATATGTGACGTAATTCTCATCCTTTGGATAAAGCGTATCAGTCTCTACAGGATTAATACCGAATATTTCTTGAAGAGCTTGATGCCATCCACCTGTATATGTTAAGTCATTTTCGTTAACAAGACCGCTAATATATGTCATTACTAGCCTTCCACCATTCGCTACAAATGATTTTAATCGAGCGATTGTCTCTTCGCTTACTAAATAAAGCATAGGAACGATTAATAGCTTATAAGATGAAAAATCTTGTTCCTTTGTAATGACATCAACTGGTATATCCTTTTCCCAGAATGTTCGATAATGTTGCTGCAACGTTTGTGGATATCGCTTTGTATCTAAACCAAAGCCTTGTGCATCATTAATTGCCCAGTTGCTTTCCCAATCATAAAGTATCGCCACATCTGATGTTCGATTCGTTCCAACTACATCAGATAGCTTTTCTAATGTTTCTCCTACCTTAGCAACCTCTTTAAAAACTCGATTCTCAGAACTATTATCATGGTCTACTACTGCACCATGGAATTTTTCTGAAGAGCCACGGGATTTTCGCCATTGGAAATAAAGAATACTGTCAGATCCATGTGCGACCATTTGCATGGAAGATAGTAAGTGCATCCCTGGGCGTTTTGCCTTATTAACTTGATGCCAGTTAACAGCACTTGGTGTTGATTCCATTAATAAAAACGGTTGTTGCTTCAAACTACGATAAAGATCATCAATAAAGCCTACCTTCATTGCTAAATCAGCAGTCGTTTCCCAATCATTGTGCCAAGCTGGATATGCGTCCCAGCTAATTACATCTAGATGCTTAGCAAATTTGCTATAATCTAACGATTGGAACGGAATTAAATCATTCGTATCTGCCATGAAGTTTGTTGTAATCGGAACATTTGGTGTTAATTCCTTAATTGGAACAATTTCATTTTCAAAGAAAGAAATTGTCTGATCGGTAACAAAGCGACGCCAATCTAAGTTATGACCATGTACGGCATTCTCTCCAATCGGAGATGGCGATTCAATTTGTGACCAATCGCTGAATGTATGGCTCCAAAATGGTGTCCACCAAGCTTTGTTCAAGGCATCTAAGTCATTGTTATATTTCTCCTTTAGCCAGCCTCTAAATGCTTGCTGACATTTATTACAATGACACTCACCGCTATATTCATTCGAAATATGCCACATTAAAAGAGCAGGATGCTGACCATACCTTTCTGCTAGCTTACGATTTATTTGCTGTGTCTTTTCTCTGTACACTTCAGATGTAAAGCAGTGATTATGTCTTCCTCCGTGCAATTGCTTCATTCTATGTCCATTTGTGCGCAACACTTCTGGATATTTCTGTGACATCCAAGCAGGACGGGCACCGCTTGGCGTCGCTAAAATAACCCGTCCGCCAATTTTATGGATATTCTCAATTACTTCATCAAGCCATTCAAATTGGTAGACACCTTCCCTGGGCTCAAGAGCACTCCAAGCAAATATCCCTACCGAAAATGTGTTTGTATGTGATAATTTCATTAATTTAATATCATCTGCTAAAATATCTGGTCGATCTAACCATTGGTCGGGGTTGTAATCTCCACCATGGAGCATAAATTTTGCATTCGTTACATATGTTTTTTCTCGTTTTGACATAGTTCTCTCCCTTATCTGTTTGTCCTATGATTATCTAAAATTAGCCTTTCGTACCACCAGCTGTTAAGCCAGATACAAAGTTCCTTTGCAACAATAAAAAGACAATCGCAATCGGGATACTAATTAAGATCGCTCCAGCAGCGAATGTTGTATAGCTTGCTCCCATAACGTCATTAACTAAATTGTAGAGTCCTATCGGTAATGTATATGACTCAGGTGTTCTTAATATTGTTGATGATAAGATAAAATCACCTAATGGCCCTGTAAAACCATTCATGGCAACAACGGCAACCATTGGTTTTGATAACGGCATTATAATTTGCCAAAAGATTCTTGTGTTACTTGCTCCGTCTATTTTCGCACTTTCATCTAAATCAATTGGAATCGAATCCATATAACCTTTCATCAAATACGTGTTCATAGGAATTTGTCCGCCAATGTATAACAAGATTAGCAACCAATGACTATTCATTAAGCCAAGAATTTGCGCTAAAACAAATAGTGCAATTAATGCTGAGAATTGCGGAATCATTTGCAGTAAAAGGAAAATCGTTAATGCGTTTTTTCTTCCTTTAAATCGGAACCGTGAAAAGGCATATGCGGTAAAGGAAACACTCAAAATTGTTCCTAGCATTGTAAAAATACTTATTTTCAATGAATTTAAATACCAATTACCATATTGAAGACTGTCTTTCCCTGCAAATAGCTCTTTATAATGATCCAATGTCGGATTTTCTGGAATAATTGATGTACTTACTAAACTATTACCAGGGTTAAAGCTTGCACCAACCGTCCAAAGCAAGGGGTAGATGATGACCACCACCATGAATGTTAATAGCAAATAGGAGAATAGGAGTCGAAAGAATTTCTTTCTCTTCATATCTGTCAGCATCTCTTAAGCCCCCTCTTTAAATGAATTTGTTCGTCTGAATTGCCATAGAGCGATTGCGATAACAAAAACTGATAACAAAATCGTTAATGCTGCTGCTAAAGAATATTGACTTGATTGCATTGTTAATTTGTAAATCCAAGAAACTAATATATCTGTTCCTCCGGCAGTGCTACCAGGTACAGCTGGGCCTCCACCATTGAAGAGATAAATAATATTAAAGTTATTAAAATTAAAGGTAAACTGTGTAATAATAATCGGTGCCATTGCAATTAAGATCATTGGCATTGTAATATGTTTAAATTTCGCAAAGATGGATGCGCCATCAATAGTAGCAGCTTCATATAAATCCTCTGGAATCGATTGCAGTACACCTGTTGTAACAAGGAATATATATGGAAATCCTAACCACCCTTGCATAAGGATTAACGCTAATTTTGACCAGTTCGCATCCGTTAACCATGGAATTGCGTCAATGCCAAAAAACGCTAAAATATCATTGTTAATCGCTCCAAAGCTATCATTAAACAAGCCTGCAAAAATCAGAATTGTAACAAATCCTGGCACAGCCCATGGTAGCACGAGGATTGTCCGATAAAATTTCTTAAAACGAATCTCCTTCTGGTTTACAACTACAGCTAATAAAATACCTAGACCTACTTGAAGAGATGATGCTACAAGTGTCCAAATGACGGTCCAACCTAAAACATCAAAAAATGTTGAACGCCAAATATCTACTGTGAAAATCTGACCAAATGTATCTAATCCTACCCAATCCGCTAAATTAGCAGGTGGGGAATGATATAAATCATAGTTTGTAAATGCTAATGCAAAGCTAAATAAAATTGGAAAAATAACAGCAAAGATTAAGATAAATAGAGATGGCCCACTAACTAAATATGGGTAACCTTGAGCAATTAAATTTTGATATTGCTCTCTTAAAGAATATAGCTCTTTATTTTCATCTCGCATTTCTCCAGTTTTATATGCATCTCTTAAATTTAAATAATAGATTAATAGCCCTAAACACGTTACGATTAAAGCAATGATCCCTTCTGCTAATAAGAAAACAGAATTATCACGAGGTACCTCTGTCCCCAATGTAAAAAGACCCCAAAACCCCATATTTAATAAATCTCCAAAAGCAGTAAAGAACGATACTCCTAAAATAAGAAACAATAAACCTTTTGCCCACTGCTTGTTGTAAAATTGTCCAAACCCAGGAATTATCGATAATAATAAGGCTTTTTTACGATATGTCACCTTTTTCACCTCTTTAGAACTTAGAAAGCGGAAGCGCCTTGCTATACGCTGGAGCTAGACACTAGACTAAGCGCAAAAATTTATACTTTCTTTCTATAGAATACAATTAACTTTGTATATATCATCGTGTTCTATCTTAATAGGGTCTGACACCTCCAAATATTGCGGATTTAAGATTTTAAACCTTTAAACCGTCATTATTTTTTGTAGGAGGGGTCTGACCCTATTTTTAAGAAATGAACTATCGATTTATTTCTATTTATTTTCCGCCATGTTTTGCTGCGATTTGTCCCTTGATTGTTTCAACGGCTTGATCTAAAGCTTCTTTTGGCTCAGCCTTACCTGTAGCGATTGTTTGTAACGCACTATCAGCAGGTGTCCATACTTCATTCATTTCAGGAATATTTGGTGTTAATTCTGAGAATTGAGATTGCTCAGCAACTGCTTGTGCAGCTTCGCTTTCCTTCACAACTGGATCTTCAGCTAATGCTTTTACTGCAGGTACTTCCTGTGTTACTTCATATCTTGTTTTAGAGTTTTCCTCATTAGTAATAAATTCAACAAATTCCTCTGCCAATTCAGCATTTTTTGAATATTCGCTTACATTGTAGCTTTTCACTCCAACAAATGCGCTCATATTTTCGCCATTTGATAATTCAGGCAATTTTGTTACGCCATAGTTTACCCCAGCCTTTTTGAACGGCTCTAAATTCCATGGTCCAGATATAATTGCTGCTGCTTTACCTTCCGTAAATAATGATTCTAATACATTAATCCCTTGTTCTCCGATAATTCCAGCTGGGAACAATCCTTCTTTATAAAACTTTTGAATATACTCGGCACCTTCAATTGCACCTTCATTATTTAAACCAACATCTGTTGAATCATAATTTCCATTTCCATCATTTCCAAAAATATATCCACCATAGCCACCTAAAACACTTTGTGCATAATAGATTTGGTCGAATAATGCTAAGAACCCATAATTACCATCTTTTGTTAACTCTTTAGACTTTTCATACCATTCATCTAATGTTTTTGGTAGCTCATCTTCTGAGATGATATCTTTGTTATAGTAAAGCAATGTTGTTTCGACAGCTTTCGGCAATCCGTAAATTTTACCCTCAACCATTTGTGATTGAAGTGCAGATTCTGTATAAATAGCTTGTACACCTTCATCTACTTTCAATTCTTTTATTAATCCTTCTGTTACAGCTGTCCCGATTTGGTCTCCAGCCATAGTTAGAACATCTGGTCCAGTTCCAGCAGGACCATCAAGACGCAAGTCTTCAATTTGTTGAGCATATGCCTTTTCTACTACTTTTACTGTTACATCATGCTCTTTTTCAAATTTTGCAACAGCATCTTTAATACCTTCTGCTTTTTCTATATCTTCCCAAACAATTAATTCTTTAGTCCCGGTTGTTTCTTTCTCATTTGCACCACTTTCACTGCTTTCCTTTGGTCCGCATGCAGCTAAGACTAAAACAAAAGCAAGAAAACAGATAATGCTAATATGTCTTTTTACATTTTTCATGGATGTTCATCCTTTCAAAATTTTTTAACGTTTTCCCCCTATTTAGAAAGCGTTCCCAAAAATAATATAGCATCTAATAGGAAAACTGTAAATAAATATTTTACTAGTTTAAGTAAAAAAATTTACGAAAATTAAAAAACAGCTTAATGAATTAAGCTGTTTTCTTCGTTTTAATTTGTACTTTTTCTAATAATCAACTCAGCACCAAGATATAATGTTTTTACAATTTTACGTTTCCCTATTATTTGCTCAAGCAATAATTCAATTGCATTTTTACACATTTCTCGTAAATCAATATGATATGTCGTTAAAGGTGGGGATACATATTTTGCAACACTCGTATTATTAATACTGACAACACTCACTCTATTTGGTATAGATATACCATGTTCATTTAGTGCCTGCAAACAACCAACAGCAATTGGATCAGCTGCAATAAAGAAAGCGGTTGGAAGCTGTTCCCCAAGCTGTTCAATTGCTTTCGACATTAAATAATAGCCGTTTTCTACAGAAAATCCCCTATGGCAAAAAATAAACTCCTCACGCAATAAACCCTTTTTGCTCATATATTCTCGAAAGATTTTTTCACGGATATCCATTTCATCTTCATCCGTATTAGGATTATGGTACGTTCCTCCGATAAGCCCTATCTCCTTATGTCCCTTTTCTAGTAAAAAATCTACGGTTTGAACGGTTAACAGTGCTAGATCAGGTCTAACAGAGTCAAAATGGTATGGATCTGGCGTTGTATCGAGAAAAACTCCATTATTCGTTATCCCTCTAAGATATTCTAGTTCCTTATCCGAAAACATACCAACTGCAATAAAACCCTCTATTTCACTTGGTATTTTCGTAATGCCATCAGTGATTTTATATGTTGTTAGCTCTATATTAAACTTCGATGCTAATTTTTCGACCTCTAATCTCATCGTTTTAAAATAGACATCTTCAAGCTCTTCTTTATCTGATAACCAATATAAAAAGGCAATATTTTTCACTTTAGGTCTTACTGTTTTTTTTCTGTAATTAAGCTTATCTGCGACTTCGAATATTTTTTCTCTCGTTTCATCAGGAACTGACAAGCTTTCATCATTATTTAGAACCCTAGAAACAGTTGATATAGAAAAACCCGCTTCTGTAGCAACATCTTTAATAGTCGCCATTCTATACACCACCATTACATACATCTTATTTTTAATCAGTAATACTAAGATATCACTTTCTTTTTATTTAGTAAAATTTTTTACTAAATATTTATTTTTTAAAATATCAAATTTATATACTAGAGGATGGAGAAAGAAAAAACCCGAAATCGGACTAATTATATTTTCCATGATTTCGGGTTACCAATCAATATGATTATTTAAGGGCTTACAATTTATATTTTAAAGCTATTATTCTATTTGTTAAACTTAAGAAATAAGTACCTATTTTGAACTCCCCAATTATGAACAAGAGGCTAACTTATTTATCTATTAAAAAAGCTGTTTTTGTAAACTTTTTTGCTTTTTACTTAGATGTCCTTTTGGTTAATTTATTTTTTCGTGTAATACTCGCTTTCTGTGGCGTAAGTGATAAGCCTATCCCACACATCCTGCAGGAGCCTCACAATACAATCATTTATCTTAATCGTGCAAAAATAACAATCCTTCAAAAAAGATCTATTAAAAAATAGAGTAACAACTAATGGACCTTGAAAAAACCACGTGGACAAATATTCTTCCCTAAAGATAAAAAGGACATCATACTCTGTGATGTCCTTACATATTTCTTAATTTTGTTCTTTGTTTGTTGGCACTGCACAGCTTCCATCGGCACAAAACGCATCAGTTGACTGGTCTGTAGAAAGATCCTCAAATTTTGGCTTTGGATTCTCTTCTTCCCATACCTTTTGAAGTGCACTTACAAATGTATCTAATGGCTGAGCACCTGAAATGGCATATTTTTGATTAATAATAAAGTAAGGCACACCTCTAATTCCATATTGTTGGGCAATACCTTCATCAATTCTCACATCATTTGCAAATACCGTTTTATCATTAAGTACATCTAAAGCCTTTTGTCTATCTAACCCTGAGCCTTCTGCAATATCTGCTAACGTTTCAAAATCACTTAAATTCTTCGACTCAGTAAAATATGCATATAGCAGCTTTTCTGTTATGATTTTCTCTTTATTTTGCTCCTTAGCAAATTTCGCTAATCTATGAGCATCAAATGTATTTGTTGGCTTCATGTCCTCAAAATTAAATGTCAAGCCTACCGTTGCTGCCTGCTGACCAATTTGAGCATTACTTTGCTTAGCTTGCTCAATACTCATTCCATATTTAGAAGCTAGTGCTTCATGAATACTTTTACCTGAATAGACATCAGCATTTGGATCTAATTCAAAGGCTTTAAATTCGACATCGACAGCATCTTTATGAGGAAATTGCTCTAATGCTAATTCTAATCTACGTTTTCCTATATAACAAAACGGACAAACAAAGTCTGACCACACTTCAATTTTCATTACAATCCACCTCTTTCTTTCGGTAATAACAATTGTAGCATGGACTATTCAGAACTGAAACATACATGCTCATAGCTTTACTGTACTCATTAAAATACATTCTATCTGTCAGAATACAACTAACACCATTTAACAAATTCCACCAATTTCTCCTCGTCCATTTCCTAGGAAATGATCCTATTCTACAAAAAATAACAATATATACTAGAATTTTTAACTCTTACTCAAGTTATGAAATTTGAATCAGTATATAATTAGTAATAGTGGAAAATTCCGGTCATACCTCAATTAGTGAAAAAGGTGGATATAACATGAGCATTTTAGAAATAAAGAAACTAGAAAAGCACGATGAGCATTCTCTCATTTTTCCAGAATTTAATTTGACTGTTTCAGAAAAAGACATTATCGCGATTCATGCTAATACAAATGTACGTTCAATTCTACTAAAAATGTTAATGGGCGAAATCCCCATCTCCAACGGGTCAATTTTCATATGTGGAGAGCAGATTACTAGAACTTCTATGAGATTTGTCCATTCAAAAATTGGATTTTCCCTTTTAGATGATGGCCTATATGAAAGATTAAGCGTTAAGGATAATTACCTTTTTTACAGAACAATATATAGTTCAAAGCTATCTGTAGAAGACTGTATTAGAGCAGTTCAACTTGAAAGTAAAAAAGGCTACCGTGTTAGTAAGTTGACTTATTCAGAAAAAAGAAGGGTTCATTTTGGTCGGTTACTTTTTCAAAATTCTGATCTTTATATATTTGAAGAGCCTGATCAAAATGTTGACTTAGAAACAAAGCAAATATTGATCAAATTGGTTAAACAGCTAGGCCAAGATGGAAAAGCTGTCTTAATTTTAACGAATAATGTAGAAAGTGCCCTTTTTGTAACAAACCAGGTTTATCGATTAGATGAAACGGGGTTACATGCTCTTGATGTTCTCTCCGAAGAGGAAGTAACTATAGAAGAGGCATCAGCTACTAAAGAAGAAGAGGAAGTTATCATTCAACCTGTTCGTTTTGAAAAAATCCCTACAAAGGTTAACGACAAGATTGTATTATTTGACCCTCCTGAAATTGATTATATTGAGAGCAGTGAAGGCAATTCTATTATCTATATTAATGGTGAAGCATACCCATGTGCCTTCACCATGGCAGAGTTAGAGACGAGATTGAATCCATATGGTTTCTTTAGATGCCACAGGTCGTATATCGTTAATTTACAAAAAGTTCGTGAAGTCGTGACATTTACAAGGAACAGTTTTTCTTTAATATTAGCAGATGCTAAAAAGTCCTCTATCCCATTATCAAAAACGAAAATGGCAGAATTAAAAGGAATGTTGGGCTTAAAATAGACTCCATTCACGCTAAATATTCTCCACTCATACATATCATAGCTCCTTTCAGCGAAAATATAATGTGAAATACTAATTTGTTTCCTATGATAGAAGCATAAGAAACGCAGAAGCACCTTGAACAGCTCTCTGCAATAAGAGAGTTTCAGTATAAAAGTGCTCTTTACAATATCGTCAAACAACTACTATAAAAGCAGTGGAGGATGAAGATGGAGAATATTATTGAAGTAAGAAGATTAGCGAAACTGTTTGCAAACCAACAAGCATTAAAGGATGTTTCATTTGAAGTGAAGAAGGGTGAAATCTTTGGCTTTCTAGGTCCTAGTGGTTCAGGAAAAACAACAACGATAAAAATATTAACTGCTCAGCTAGCGCAAACAGATGGAGAAGCACTTGTTTTTGGTGTTCCAGCTTCAAAATTAAAGGAAACGGCCTATCGAAAAAAAATTGGTGTTCTTACAGACAACACTGGTTTATATGAAAGATTAACAGTTTATGATAATTTAAAGCTCTATTGTGACCTTTACGATGTACCACATACTAGAATTTCTGAAGTTTTGGAAATGGTGAATTTAAGTGAGGCAAAAAAGAAAGTTGTATCAAAGCTATCGAAGGGAATGCTTCAGCGTGTTATTTTGGCAAGAGCTTTTTTACATAAGCCAGATCTTTTATTCCTAGATGAGCCTACCTCTGCACTTGACCCCGTTAATACAAAGCATATTTATAAAGGATTAGAAGGCTTAAAGGAACAAGGAACAACCATTTTTCTAACTACACATGATATGAATGAAGCTGAAACACTTTGTGACAGAGTAGCGTTTCTACATAATGGATCCATCCAATTGTTGGATACACCCAAGTCACTTCGGCAAAAATTTGCTAATCATACATTAACTGTTGAGCTTACCGATGGTAATAAGGAAATTATTGACAAAGGACCTGATGGAGCTCAAGCAATCTATGATTATATGAGGCAAGACAAAATTGTATCGATTTACTCAAATGAACCAACACTTGGAGATATATTTGTAGAAGTAACAGGGAGGAAATTATCATGACAACTTTTTCATTTAAACGTTCGGCTGCAATACTTCAAAAGGACTATAAAGATGTTTCTAAAAATCTATTTGTTTCATCGTCAGCACTTATGCCACTTATTATCGCCGCACTTTATGGACGATTCGGTGTTGAAACGGTTAATGAGCATTATTTAGTATTTAATATGGTTTTTTGTTTAGTATCTGCTTATGTACAATGCTCTCTAATCGCAGAAGAGAAGGAAAAGAGTACATTACGCGGTCTCATGCTCTCACCCGCTAGTACACTTGAAATATTAGTAGGTAAAAGTCTTTTAAGCTTATTAGGAACTTTATTCATTATTATCATTTGTGCTTTTTTAACAGAATATCTTCCTAAAAACCCATTAGTTATAGCAATCTCTATAATTATTTCAACCTTTTTCTATATTGGTCTTGGTACTTTATTAGGATTAATGACGAAATCAGTTATGGAAGCATCTGTTATCATATTACCTTTCATATTTATTTTTTCGTTTGGAGATTTTTTAACGGCTTTTTCTGATAGATACCCTTTCTTAAAAGTCGCTGAGTTTATGCCTAACTCGCAATTAATTACTTTAGCAAATGAAGTACAGTTAGGGGCAAATCTTATAGATGTATGGTCCAACCTTGCCATTATTCTTATTTGGGTAGCTGTAGTTTTTATCTTTGTTATCTTCGTCTATCGTAAACGTATGATGGACTAACATAAAAGAATGCACAGCCCCAGGTAACAAAAACTAGTTTAAATTGTTATTAAGAAAGAGTAGCTTGTTAAATTTAGGTCCGTAATTTCTGGAAATGATTATGAAGTAACCTATGAAATTCGTGTTAAAGAAAACGAACAATATTATTTATGGTGTAATAACGTTAAGCTATGATGGTAATTTCACTTCCTAAAAAGTGTAAAAAATAGAGACACTGGATTTGTCCAATGTCTCTATTTTTTTATTTATCAAGGCGATATAAATCTCGGCTTTTATATCCTTCACCAAGAATCATTTTCATTTCTTCACGACGCTTTGCTTTTGTGGCCTCTTGTTTTGCACTGTATACATACCGTGCCCAATCCTTTCGATAGCCTGGAGTAAGGGATTGATAAAATGCAAGTAAATCCGGTGAATCTTGTAAGTCACGTTCGATACTTGGAATGAGATCAATATAATCATCAACACATTGACTAGCCTTTGTTGACTTCTTATTTTTCCCTTTTGCGTCCTCTTTCAGACCGACTACTGTAAATACATCGTCAAATCCTACCATTCTGGAAAACTTTATATTACTGTTGCCAACATAACCATTTGCATCCGCACCTATCCCCTCTAACAGGTCATCACGGTGAATGAATGTTGAATATTTTTTGTTTCCCTTTTTAGGATACGCCACGTACATATAGCCATTTTTATTAAGGGATTTTTGCTCAATTACTTGATTAACAAGTTCTTTTAATGATTCCATGTCTAATACAAAGGCAAAAATTAAATCATATGAACGATTCTTTTTAAGCTCAGTTTCATAATTTGACAGCTCTGTTAAATAGTCTTCACCTTCTGGTAGGTTAAGAATCGCAACATCTTCATACTTTTGTAAATTTAGTTTTTCTACTATTGTTTTAGCCATATACTCCACCTTCACAACGATTCCTATTGCATTAATTATTTCCTGAAAATAATACTGTTTTTATTGTTATCATACCATTCATTTTTAATGAAGTGATCTTCTTGGCGATTGATTTTGCTTTAAATAACAAGTTTAATTTGATTACCTGTCGGATCTTCCGTCGTATAGAAGTCTTCTTCTTTTCTTACTGGTGCCCCAAGCTGCTTTAACCTTTCAACAACAGCTTGTCTTTCCGCCTCATTTGGATACACAAGTGTATACCATTTTAAACCGACACTATTTTTAGATGGTACTTGTGCATTTGCTCCTTGCCACATATTAACGGCAATATGGTGGTGATAATTCCCCGTTGAAAGGAATGCTGCTTGCGGATAGTAACTAACAACGTTAAAGCCTAGCCCTTTCGTATAAAATTCCTCTGCTTTTTTAACATCAGCTACATGTAAATGGATATGCCCCATTATTGTATTTTTCGGTAGCCCTTGCCAACTTTTACTACTTTCGGCTAGAATCCCGTCTCCATCAAGTTGTTCTGTCACCATATGAACCAATTCATTGTTCCATGTCCATTGTGACGAAGGTCTATCACGGTATACTTCAATGCCATTTCCATCTGGATCATTTAAGTACAAAGCCTCACTAACATCATGATCTGCTGCCCCAATTGGATATCCTACTTGAATGATATGACGTAAAAATTGCGATAAATCCTCTCTTGTTGGTAGCAAAATTGCGAAGTGGTATAGTCCTAATGCCCTTTTTTCTTTTGGAATTACATGATCTGGCTGCTCCAAAGTTAGCAAGGGGGTTTGCCCATTTGCTGTTAAAATAACCTTTTTATCCTCCTTCTTTAATAGTTGGAAACCAATTATTTCTTGATAAAAGGCTGTAGCTTTTTCTAAATCTTGTACTTTAATTGTTACTTCTCCAACAAATACATTTGGTTTTTCATGAAATTTATCCATTATTTTCGTTCCCTTCGTCATCATTTTTTGTTGTAATGAATATATTTTAAACGCCTTGACAAAATCCATACAGTCTAATACAATTATCTCGAATTAATAATATTTTAATTCAATAAAAATTGGATGTAAAGGGTTTTCCATTAATTATAGGTGGTGCAATAAATTTGGGATTTTTAAACAAACTATTCGGTAAAAATTCAAAGGAGGAACAGCAAATGACAAATGGTAAATTAAAAATTGGGATTATTTTAGGAAGTACACGCCAAGGCCGTGTGAGTCCACAAGTGGGAGAATGGGTAAAATCAATCGCAGATCAACGTGGTGATGCGGATTATGAAATCGTTGATATTGCAGAATACAAACTTCCACTTTTAGGAGAAGGTACTGGTCAAGAGCCTGGCTTACAAGCATGGAATGAAAAGTTAGCAACACTTGATGGCTTTGTTTTTATTGTTCAAGAATATAACCACAGCATTACAGGAGCACTTAAAAACGCACTTGATTCTGCACGTGAAGCATGGAACAACAAAGCTGCTGGTATTGTAAGCTATGGCTCTACAGGTGGAGCTCGTGCTGCCGAACATTTACGTGGTATTATGGGAGAATTATTAATCGCAGATGTTCGTGTACACCCAACACTTTCATTATTTACTGATTTTGAAAATGGAACTACCTTCAAACCAGCTGAATTACATTTAAAAAATGTAAATGAAATGCTTGACCAAGTAATTGCTTGGAGCGGAGCATTAAAAACCATTCGATAAGTAAAACCATATAAAATAATAAAACAGGAGTCCCTAAAATAGACTCCTGTTTTTTTGCTGCTTAATCCCTCAATTTTACAATTTATATTATGAATTCCGTTTACTAAACGAATGTTTTTCACCCTAGCTTCAAAACAGATGAACTCCCTTTTACATTTAAATCTTTAATAATTAAAATTGTATTATCATTGTTTAATACATGCCTTTTCCATCTTTAAATTGCATTTTAAACAATTTGATAACCATGACGTCATCTTTTCCCCAACGTAAACTATTTTACAATCCTAATCCAAGTTTTTTAGCATAATTTCCCATCACTTGACTTCCTTTTGCAAGACGAAATATATAAAAATTACTGACGCTCTTCCATTAGATGTTTATTTAATTCATTTTCCTCTAATACATCATATGTGTTCCCGTACACTTTCTTTATATGCTTCTCCCCCCATGCACATAGAGAATCTAATATACCCTGTAAGCTCCATCCATATTCACTTAGCTCATACTCCACTTTAGGAGGGATTTGTTGGTATACAATTCGATTAATGACCCCATCTGCCTCTAATTCTCTCAATTGTTGTGTTAGCATCTTTTGAGTTATATCTGGCATAAGCCGCTTCAATTCACTAGTTCGTTTCTTTCCATGGGTTAAATGACATAAAATAACACATTTCCATTTTCCGCCAATTACTTCTAACGTTGCTTCAACAGATATATTATATTTCTTTTTTTGCACAATTAATGTCCTCCTTTTTATAGAAACCAAAAAGTACCTATATCACTTTTTAGTATCTATATTACTTTAAAGTACGTACTTCTCACTTTGTTATATGTGTATCATAATAACATTTGCCGGCTGAAATTTATAGTAAAGGATTTTTATATAGTTTGCGTTATAGAGGGATTTTTTTATCCCTAATCAAAAAGAAGGAGGAGAAAAAATGACATTAGATAAAAAAAGAAGTACCTTTGCACTTCTTGCTTTAGCAGTGAGTGCATTTGCAATTGGTACTACGGAATTCATTAGTGTTGGACTTTTGCCTTTAATATCTGATGATTTACAAATACCAGTAACAACAGCAGGTTTAACTGTTTCGTTATATGCTTTAGGAGTAACATTTGGAGCACCAATTCTTACATCAGTTACTTCAAGAATGTCACGAAAGACTTTATTGCTCTGGATTATGATTATTTTTATTATTGGGAATAGTATCGCTGCTTGTGCACCAAGCATTGCGATTTTACTTATTGCACGTATTATTTCAGCTTTTTCTCACGGTGTATTTATGTCAATCGGTTCGACAATCGCTGCCGATTTAGTACCTGAAAATCGTCGAGCTAGTGCAATATCGATTATGTTTACAGGACTCACTGTTGCAACAGTAACCGGAGTACCTTTAGGAACATTTATTGGTCAACAGTTTGGCTGGCGAATCGCGTTTGTCGTCATCGTTATTGTTGGAATTATCGCTCTCTTTTCAAATAGTATCCTTATTCCTGCTAATTTAAAGAAGGCAACGCGAACTACGTTTAGCGACCAATTAAAATTAGTAACAAACGGACGCTTATTGCTTGTTTTTATCATTACTGCATTAGGGTATGGCGGAACATTTGTCGTTTTTACTTATTTAACACCGATCCTTACTAATATAACCGGCTTTAAAGAGGGAACAGTTGCTATCATCCTTCTTGTTTATGGAATCGCCATTGCAATCGGAAACATGATTGGCGGAAAAGTTTCTAATCAAAATCCGATTAAATCGTTATTTTACATGTTCATTATTCAAGCTATTGTTCTATTTGTTTTAATGTTTACTGCACCATTTAAAATAGCTGGATTAATAAGTATATTCTTGATGGGCTTATTAGCCTTTATGAATGTACCTGGATTACAAGTATATGTTGTCATGTTAGCTGAACGATTTGTTCCTTCTGCAGTAGATGTCGCATCTGCGATTAATATTGCTGCTTTTAATGCAGGGATTGCGCTAGGCTCCTTTTTGGGTGGTGTCATTACTGATTCCATTGGACTTATTCATACTACTTGGATCGGCTCACTAATGGTCTTATTAGCTGTATTCCTTACTGGCTTGAGCCGGTCCCTTGAGAAAAAAGATCACTCTAACTTTAACAATCAAAAAAATATTTAACATTTGGAGGAATTAATGATGATTACTAGCTTACAAGATACAACGAAATTAGCGAACGGTATACAAATGCCTTGGTTCGGCCTCGGTGTTTTTAAGGTTGAGGAAGGTCCTGAATTGGTAAATGCAATTAAATTTGCAATTAAACAAGGGTACCGCAGTATTGATACGGCTGCCATTTATGAAAATGAAGAAGGTGTTGGACAAGCCATTCGAGAAGGAATAAACGAAACTGGCATTTCTAGAGAGGAACTATTTATAACCTCTAAAGTGTGGAATTCTGATTTAGGGTACGAATCTACCATTGCAGCATATGATGCTAGCTTAAAAAAACTAGGCTTAGATTATTTAGATTTATATCTTATCCATTGGCCTGTAGAAGGAAAATTTAAAGAAGCTTGGCGTGCATTAGAAACTTTATATAAAGAAGGTCGAGTTAAAGCAATAGGTGTAAGTAACTTTCAGGTTCATCACTTAAAGGAGTTAATGAAGGACGCTGAAATAAATCCAATGGTCAATCAAGTTGAGTATCATCCTAGACTCACCCAAAAGGAAGTCCAAACATTTTGTAAGGAGCATCACATTCAATTAGAAGCTTGGTCTCCTTTAATGCAAGGACAATTATTAGACCATCCGCTTTTACAAGAAATTGCAAAAAGCTATAACAAAACTGTTGCACAAATCATTTTACGCTGGGACTTACAAAATGGTGTTGTCACAATCCCAAAATCAACAAAAGAACAACGCATTCTAGCTAATGCAAATATATTTGACTTTGAGCTTAATGCTGAAGATATGGAACGAATTAATCGTTTAAATGATAATCATCGTATAGGACCAGACCCAGATAATTTTGATTTTTAATTCTTAAATACCCTTATTCATAAGAAAAGCGCAAGCGCCTTGATCAGCCCCGACAAGCATAAGGCGATTTGGAGTAGAAGGCGTTCTTTGCCTTCAATTCCAAATTGACTTATGACCTCGAGGGGCTAGGCGCTGGAGCTAGACACTAAAACTAAGTTCAAAATGTTATACTTTCTTACCTTGTTAAAAAATCCGCCTCAAATAGAATGAGGCGGACTCTCTTTATCTAACTTCACATTAACGCCTTAAACGATGTTCGAATGACATCACCACGGCTAATAATACCAACTAATACTCCGTTACGTTCCACAGGGAGCTTTTTAATTTGCTTTTTCCCTAACAATGCTGCGATATCCTCTACATCCGTGTCCCAAGATACTTTTTCCACAGATGTTTTTGCAATTTCCATTACATTTAATTCAAGTACTTTTTTTACTCTTTCTTCAAACTCTTCTTCGTCACCTTTTATAACATTTACATAAAAGAAACCATTAATAATGATATCTTTATGCTTTCCGATAAAACGCATGATGTCCCCATCACTTACATAGCCAACAATTTCATTTCGGTCATTTACTACCGGTAACCCACTTATCCCATGTTCGATAAACTTTTCAATTACATTACGAACACTTTCTGTCTCTTTTACTTTGTATACATATTTGTTCATAATATCTTGAGCTTTCATTTTTATCCTCCTCTATGGATCGTGGAATAGTTACTTTATATAGATATTATATCACTTAACTAGCAAAAACCTTTATTATTATCAACTTACCCTTTTTTAGCTTTCGTTAAAAACTTACAAAAGATCCCTAAACATAAGAAAAACCGGGCATAGCCCGGTCCTTTTCATGGTTAGAGAATATCCGATAATTTGTACTCTATGCCATGTACCCCTTTATAATACTCAGGATACATTTCACCCCCACATTTTTCA